>JBQGDU010000505.1:0-2828 GCA_052039245.1 Aeromicrobium sp.
CCCCGCCGCCCCCCCGGGGCGTCCGCCCCGGGGCCCCGCGTCGTGGGTTCTACGTCAGCGAGAGCCGATCAGATCGTGCCGTCGATGAAGTCGACGGGGCTGTTCTGGTTGTTCTCGTCGTACTCGTAGATGCCGATCGAGGCGGCCGTGGGGCTGCCCGTCTCGCCGAACTCGATCGGACCGGAGACACCGTCGTAGTCGATGTCCTCGCCGGCCTCCAGCAGCTCCTTGCACTCGGCGAAGGTGGTGCACTTCTCGCCGTCACGGGTGACGTTCACCATCTCCTCGGCGATCTTGTCACCGGCGTCGCTGTCGGCCGCGATGGCCGCGAGCGCGGAGATGACGACCGCGTCGTAGGACTCCGCCGCGTAGGCGTAGCTGTCGAGGGAGTCGTCGATCTCCAGCAGCCGGTCCTTGAAGTCCTGGCTGGAGTCGGCGCCCGGGATGGTGCCCTTGGTGCCCTCGAGGATGCCCTTGTCGAGATCCTCGGAGTAGTCCGCCGTGTTGCCGTCGACGAAGTAGGTGTCGACGTCCTGCGGGCCCACACCGGCCTGCACGAGCTGCGGCACGATCGTCGTGGTCTCCTCGAACGCGATGAGAAGCACAGCGTACGGCTCGGCCTGGGCGATCTCCTGGACCTGCGAGTCGTAGGACTGCGCGTTCTCGCCGTAGAAGACCGTGTCGGCGACGGTGCTGCCGGCGGCCTCGAGTCCCTTCTTGACCTCCGCGGCGAGCGTCTCGCCGTAGGAGTCCTGACGAGCCAGGATGGCGACGTTCTGCTTGCCGTCCTGGATGAGCAGGTTGGAGAGCACGGCACCCTGCAGGATGTCCGACGGAGCCGTACGGAAGTACAGGTCCGGCTCGCTGTAGTCGCCCTCGTCGAAGTCGGTCGAGGTGTTGGCCGGGGAGAACATCACCGTGCCGGCGTTCATGATCTTGTCGATGACGGTCATGGAGACACCGGAGGCGGCGGCACCGATGATGACGTCGGCGTCGGCGTCCAGCAGCTTGTCCGTCTCAGCGGGAGCGATGCCGGAGTCGGTGTCGCCGGAGTCACCCTTGACGTGGACGACGTCCTCGCCGAGCACGCCACCGGCCTCGTTGATCTCCTGGACCGCGAGGTCCACGCCGGCGAACTCCGGCGGGCCGAGGAACGCGAGGCTACCGGTCTGGGGCAGCAGCGAGCCGACGGTCAGTACGCCGTCCGAGCGGGACGGGCTGGCCTCGTCTTCGTCTCCGTCGTCTCCACCGCCACCACAGGCAGCGAGCACGAGCGCGCTGGCCGCGGCGACCGAAGCAAGGCGCATGGTCCTGGTACTGCGCTTCATCTATCCCTCCCGGGATTGGTCGTGTAGGACCCACGACGGGCCCGATCCGTAGGGAGAACATATGCGCGCGGCAGGGTCAGATGGGCGGGCGTCACACGAAAGACCCCCTTCGTAGCCAAGTTGTAACCGTCAGTCGTCGTGAGGTCGGTCCTGCGTCCCGTTCACGGGGACGCCGTGCTCGACGATCCGCTCCGCCACCTCACGCATCGAGGTGCGCAGGTCCATGGCGGTGCGCTGGATCCAGCGGAACGCCTCGACCTCGCTCAGACCGAGCCCGGACTGCAGCAGCGACTTGGCCCGTTCGACCGCCTTGCGCGTGGCGAGCTGCTCCGTGAGCCCCTCGACCTCCTCGCCCAGCGCCGCGATCTCCCCGAAGCGCGACCGCGCCACCTCGATGGCAGGCACCAGGTCGGTGACCGTGAACGGCTTCACGAGATAGGCCATCGCCCCCGCGGCGCTGGCCCGCTCGACGAGGTCGCGCTGGCTGAACGCCGTCAGGATGACGACTGGTGCGATGCGCTCGGCGGTGATCTCCCCGGCTGCCGTGATGCCGTCCATGCGCGGCATCTTGACGTCCATCACGACCAGGTCCGGACGAAGCTCGCGAGCCTGCGCGACGGCCTGCTCTCCGTCCGAGGCCTGCCCCACGACGTCATACCCCTCCTCGATGAGCATCTCGGCGAGATCGAGGCGGATGAGCGCCTCGTCCTCGGCGATGACGACCCTCGGACGCTCGACGGCAGACGGGTCCGGAGCGGGCGGGGTGGTCGGGGGGACGGAGTCGCTCACATGAGAAGGTTATCGGGCGCTTCAGCGCGCCGACTTGGCGGAATGGTAGACGCGACGGTCTCAAAAACCGTTGTCCGAGAGGGCGTGCGGGTTCGAGTCCCGCAGTCGGCACCCCAGGATCAGCGAGTCCGGGTGGTGTCTCCTCCCCTGGCACGACCACCTGCTGGTCCGATACCGATGTGTCGGCCCCTGAACCAGCTCCCACGTGCCGTGAGCGCCCTCGGCCTCGCCACGCAGCCCACGAGATGCTGCCAGTGGGTCCCCACGTCGCGCTCGAGCGCGTACGGTGGCGGACACGGAGGGCGCTCCCGACCTCGGCGACGTCTCCCGACAACTGGACAGCCGTCGACGTCAACGCCTACCTTCTGGGAACTTCATGAGGCCAAGGTGACGGAAGACCACCCACGGTCACGCGGATCACCCGGCTCCGAGGGTGCTTCTTCGGTCCGCGTCATACCGCTCCTGCGTCGCCGGCTGTCCGGTGCGGATCGTCGCCCGGCGCAGGACAGGGCCGCCGGCTACTCCGGCAGGTTGTACGCCGGGACCACGCGGTTGATGGCGTCGCCCATGCGGTGGATGCGCAGGGCGTTGGTGGAGCCGGGGATGCCCGGAGGTGCACCGGCGACGATGACGACCTCCTGGCCCTGGTCGCACCGGGCCACCTCCAGCAGCGCCTTGTCGACCTGCAGGACCATCTCGTCGGTGTGCTTG
>JBQGDU010000506.1:0-1509 GCA_052039245.1 Aeromicrobium sp.
AGAGAGAAAGCACACCATGACTGAAGCAGTGCGCTACGAGGTCGAGGACGGCATCGTCAACCTCGTCATCGACGACCCCTCGCAGAACGCCAACACCATGAACCAGGCGTACTCGGACTCGATGGCCAAGGCCGTCGACCGTCTGGTCCAGCAGATCGCCGACGACCCGGACTCGATCAAGGGCGTCATCGTCTCCTCGGCGAAGAAGACCTTCTTCGCCGGTGGTGACCTGAAGCTGATGACCCAGGCGACGCCGGAGGACGCGCAGGCGTTGTTCGACAACGTCGAGGGCATCAAGGCCACGCTGCGGACGCTGGAGACCAGCGGCAAGCCCGTGGTCGCGGCCATCAACGGCGCCGCCCTCGGCGGCGGCCTGGAGATCGCGCTCGCGTGCCACCACCGCATCGCCGTTGACGGCCGGTACGAGATCGGCCTGCCCGAGGTCACCCTCGGCCTGCTGCCCGGGGGCGGCGGCGTCACCCGCACGGTCCGGATGTTCGGCCTGCAGGACGCCCTGATGAACGTGCTGCTGCAGGGCCCGCGGATGAAGCCGGCCGTCGCACAGTCCAAGGGCCTCGTCGACGAGGTCGTGGGCTCCCAGGACGAGCTCCTCCCGGCTGCCAAGGCCTGGATCGAGTCCGTGCAGGGCGACGAGGAGGCTGCGACGCAGCCGTGGGACCGCAAGGGCTACCGCATCCCCGGCGGCACCCCGTCCTCGCCGAAGCTCGCGCAGTTCCTGCCGGCCTTCCCGTCCAACCTGCGCAAGCAGGTCAAGGGCGCGCCGTACAAGGCGCCGAAGAACATCATGAGTGCCGCCGTCGAGGGTGCGCAGGTCGACTTCGACACCGCGTCGCGGATCGAGTCGCGCTACCTCGTCGAGCTGCTCGTGGGTCAGCAGTTCAAGAACATGACGCAGGCGTTCTTCTTCGACCTCGGCTCGATCAACGCCGGCGGCTCGCGGCCGGAGGGCGTCGAGCCCCGGAAGTTCACCAAGGTGGCCGTGCTCGGCGCCGGCATGATGGGCGCGGGCATCGCCTACGTCTCCGCCAAGGCGGGCATGGAGGTCGTGCTGAAGGACGTCTCGCGCGAGGCGGCCGAGAAGGGCAAGGCGTACAGCGAGAAGCTGCTCGCCAAGCAGCTGGAGAAGGGCCGCACCACGCAGGACAAGGTGGACGAGTTCCTCGCTCGCATCACGCCCACGGACGACTACGCGGACCTCGAGGGCTGCGACCTCGTCGTCGAGGCGGTCTTCGAGTCCGTCGACCTGAAGCACCAGGTCTTCGGTGACCTGCAGGACGTCGTCGCGCCGGATGCACTGCTCGGCTCCAACACGTCGACGCTGCCCATCACGAGCCTCGCGGAGGGCGTCAAGCGGCCCGAGGACTTCATCGGCATCCACTTCTTCTCCCCGGTCGACAAGATGCCGCTCGTGGAGATCATCGCCGGTGAGAAGACGAACGACGCCGCGATCGCCGGCGCGCTCGACTACGTCCAGCAGATCAAGAAGAC
>JBQGDU010000507.1:0-2397 GCA_052039245.1 Aeromicrobium sp.
TGCCGCGGCGAAGCGTCGCAGCACTCCACGCTCTCGGTAGGAGGCGATGTGCACGGGCAGCATGATGAGTCCGGTCGCACCGATCACCACGGTGAAGTACGACGCGACGTACCAGTGGGACGGATTCACCGGGAACGCACCGTCCGGCTCGGTGCCGAACGACCCGCCGATGATCAGCATCGAGACGATCGGGAAGACGATGACGAAGGTCAGCGTCCTGGGGTCGCGGAGCAGCAGCTTCAGCTCGGTGGAGACGAGCCGACTGGTCACCGAGCGATGACGGACCGTGGGCGAGGCGTGTCCGGGGGCGACCTGCTCGGACGTCGTGGGGGTGGTGGTCATGATGCGGCTCCCATCGTGCTCGTCTGCCGCCCACAGCCCGGCACCCCCGCCGGGGCGGTGGTCTCGTCGAGCAGGGTCAGGAGTGCGTCCTCGAGGTCCGGGACCTCGACGTGCAGGTCCTCGGGGACCGGCTCTGGACGAGCGGTCAGCCAGGCACCGGTGTGAGCGATGACCCGGCGCTCGCCACGCACGACGAGGCTGCTCCCGTCCCGGTTCACGCTGGTGAGGCCGGGGAGCGCGTTGAGCTCCTGCAGCGCGCGGCCGGTCGCGAGGTCGTCTCCGGCGGCCGGGGTGAATCGGACGGTGGCTCCGCCGGCATGACGGGCGACGAGGTCGGCCGGGGTGCCCTGGTCGAGCACCTGGCCGTCCTTCATCGCGACGACGCGCTCGCACAGCGCCTCGGTCTCGTCGAGCTCGTGGGTCACGAGCAGGACCGTGGTGCCACCGTCGCGGAGGGTGGCGACGGCGGACCAGACCTCGCGTCGTGCGGCCGGGTCGAGCCCCTGGGTGAGCTCGTCGAGGATGACGAGCTCGGGACGGTTCAGGAGGGCGAGGACGAGGAAGAGTCGCTGCCGTTCGCCACCGCTCATGCCCGCGAACGGGTAGCGACGGCGGTGTGTGAGTCCGAACTGCTCCAGCAGCTCGTCGGCGCCGTGGGAGCGAGGGCCGGCGAACAGCGCGACCGCCTCGTGGACGCGGAGCCGGTCCGGCAGGCCCGAGCTCTGCAGCTGGCTGCCGATCCGTGGGCGCAGACGATCGGCGTCGCGCACCGGATCGAGGCCGAGGACGCGCACGGCGCCTGCGTCGGCGGTGCGCAGGCCCTGCAGGCACTCCACGGTGGTGGTCTTGCCCGCACCGTTGGCGCCGATCAGGCCGACGACCTCACCGGCGTGGATGTCGAGGTCGAGGTCGTCGACGACCACGCGGCCGCCGTAGGACTTGGTGAGGCCACGGACGCTGACGACGGTCTCGGTGGCGGGAGGGGATGTCGATGTCATGACTCCAGCACACCGCCTCCGACCCTCTGCACACATCGACCCACAGGGAGAACTTCTTCTCTGTCGGGAGGCAGAGAAATGCCGGTTTCGTCCCTCCTCCAGCGGTGCGATAAGGTGGCCGCTGCCCGTCAGCGGGCACGGCCAGGTAGCTCAGTTGGTACGAGCGTCCGCCTGAAAAGCGGAAGGTCGCCGGTTCGACCCCGGCCCTGGCCACAGACAGACGAACGGGTCCCGAGCGCAGCGAGGGGCCCGTTCGTCTGTCTGAATCCAACGCTGCGGGAGAACCGGCGAAGCCTGGGGGCACCCCCTGCTCGGAGCGCGAGGAACGAGTGCGGAGAGCGTGGGGGGCTTCGACCCCGGCCACAGCCGACGGCCCCCACCCCGTGTGCACCTCCTCCCAGCACCTGCGACGCTGAGCCCATGGGGCGTGCATCGAGTTCTGACCTGACGATCCGCGGGCTCGGACCCTCCGACGTCGAGCCCGCCGCGGACGTCCTAGGGGAGGCGTTCGCGACGGACCCGGTCTTCGTGGCGATCCTCGGCCGACCCGACGGCGGCAGGGTCCGCGAGTCCTTCCGCTCCGAGCTCCGCGGAGTGCCGGACTGGGCGGTGGACGTCGCGATGCTCTCCGACGTCGTGGTGGGCGTCGGCCTCTGGCATCCTCCGGCGCACTTTCTCCTCAAGTCGCTCGCGGCCACGGCCACCGGGGTGGTGGCGCTCGGTCCGGCGGGCGCGTTGAGGGCGATGCGTCACGAGGCCGCCGTGCGTCGGGCTCGCCCACGGGGCGGGTCGTGGCACCTGTCCGCCATCGGGGTCTCCCCCGTGGCCCGAGGACGCGGGGTGGGCGGTCGGCTCCTGGAGCACCGGCTCACCCGCCTCGACGTCGACGGTGCGACGGCGACGCTCGAGGCGACCACCGCGGACAGTCGCCGCCTCTACGAGCGGCACGGCTTCCACGCCGTCGGACGGGTGGTGGGTCTGCCGGGCACCGGGTCCACGATGATGCTCCGCCGACCGGCACCCCGCCCTGACGGCGGGTCCTGACCACCTAGGCTGG
>JBQGDU010000508.1:0-8166 GCA_052039245.1 Aeromicrobium sp.
CATGCGGTGGGCGCCTGCGTAGACGATGTAGCCGCCGACCGTCCCGCCGATGAGCGTCGCGATGGCCAGCCAGCTGATCGTCTCCGGTGCGACGGTCTGGATCAGGGCGTCGCCGACGGGCGGGGTGCTGGTGATGGCGACGTAGCTGGTGATGAGCAGCATGAGCACACCCAGGACGATCATGATCCGGTCCATCGCGAGCCCGGCCTTCTTCACCAGGAACACGACGATGGCGACGGCCGCGGAGACGGCGGCGCCGATCCGCACGTCCAGTCCGAAGAGGGCCTGCAGGCCGAGGGTGCAGCCGGCGATGTTGCCGATGTTGAAGACCAGTCCGCCGAAGACGTCCAGACCGGAGAGCACGTAGCCGGAGCCGGGCACCGCGGTGTTGGCGAGGTCCTGGGCCCGGCGACCGGAGATGCCGATGATGCGCCAGATGTTGAGCTGGATGGCGATGTCGACGAGCACGGAGATGACGATCGCGAAGGCGAACGCGGCGCCGAGCTGCACCGTGAACGTCGTGGTCTGCGTGAGGAATCCGGGGCCGATCGCCGAGACGGCCATCAGGAACATCGCCCCGACGAACCCCTGACGACCGGCGACTTTGAGGGCCTTGGACTCCTGGGGAGCGACGGGCTGGTCGTGGGTCATGCGTCAGAACGCTAGAGATTGTTCAACGATCGGTCAACGCTTTGTTGAACGATTTTACGTGGGCGTCACGTGCGCTCGCGCTGTGCTGGCTCAGGCGCTCCCGCGCTGTACTGGCTCAAGCGCTCCCGCGCAGGGAGACCACGAGCCGGACCTGCTCGCGCGAGGCCTCCAGGTAGTCCGTGAGCTCGCGAGTCGCCGCCGCCACGTCGCCTGCGCGCAGCAGCTCGACGAGGTCGGCGTTCCGGTCCAGGTAGGGCTCGTGGAAGCGCCGACCGTCCACCACCTGCGCGAACGCGAGGCGCAGCTCGGCGAGCACGGCGTGGAACATCTCGTCGAAGCGAGTGCTGCCGAGCCCGCCCACGATGATCTGGTGGAAGCGCAGGTCGGCGGTCGAGACGCCGCGCCAGTCCTGCTGCTCACCGGCGAGACGGGCCTCGGCGACGACGGCAGCGAGCTCCTCGGGGTCCGCGCGCGACAGGCCGGTCGGTTCCAGTGCCAGCCGGACGAGGTAGATGTCGTCGACGTCGGCCACCGTCAGGGTCCGCACCGCGACTCCTTTGTTCGCCTCGTGCTCGACGAGACGCTCGCGAGCCAGCAGCCGGAAAGCCTCGCGGATCGTGTTGCGGGATGCGTCGTGCTCGCGCGCGAGCGCCGCCTCGCGCAGGGGTCGCCCGCTCGTCAGCTCGCCGGTGAGGATCCGCTCCCGCAGCTCCCGCGCGACCTTCTCGGCCAGGCCGGAGGCGGGCTCGCTCGACGTCGGCATGCCGTCGATCCTGTCATGCTCACGCGGGAGGGACGAAGGTCCAGGGGCCACGGGGCAGGGCCTCGGGCGCGAAGTGCTCCAGCAGGTCTGCGGGCCGGGCGCGCGGGAGTCCCAGGGAGTCGGTGATGAGGGCGAGCGGGTCGCGACCGGCGGCGCGGAGCTCTCGCAGGGTCACGGCACCGTCGCGCTTGGCGAGACGCCGACCGTCGGTGTTGAGGACGAGCGGGACGTGCGCGTACGTCGGCTGGGGGTGTCCGAGCAGCTGGGCGAGGTGTGCCTGGCGCGGGGCGGAGGTGAGGAGGTCGTCGCCGCGGACCACCTGGTCGACGCCCTGCGCGGCGTCGTCCACCACGACCGCCAGGTTGTAGGCGGGCACGCCGTCGTTGCGGCGCAGCACGACGTCGTCGAGTCCGCCGGTGAACCGGCCGTGCAGCGCGTCGTCGATCGTCCAGTCGTCGGCGTCGTGGCGCAGCCTGACCGCCGGTGGTCGGTCGCCGCGACGCGCGGCGCGCTCGGCCGCGGTGAGGTCGCGACACGTGCCGGGGTAGGCGCCCGGTGGCAGGTGAGGTGCCGAAGGCGCCTCCAGCACCTCGCGTCGGGTGCAGAAGCACTCGAACGTCCGGCCCTGGGCCTCGAGCGTCGAGAGCGCGGTGTCGTAGAGCGGCCGCCGCTCGCTCTGTCGGACGAGGGGGCCGTCCCAGTCGAGCCCGAGGTCGTGCAGGTCGTCGAGCTGACGCTGCTCTGCACCCTCGCGGACGCGGTCGAGGTCCTCGACGCGCATCAGGAACGGGCGGCCGCTCGTGCGGGCGAACAGCCACGCGAGCAGCGCGGTGCGCACGTTGCCCACGTGCAGGTCCCCGGAGGGGGACGGTGCGTACCGACCGGCGCTCACGCCCTCATTCTGACAACGTCACCCGCTGGCGATGCACGCCGCGTGGAGCGGGTCAGCGCGACGCGAGCTCGCGGTCGTCGCTCGCCGGACGCGCCTGACGCGCCTCGAACGTGGCCACCGACCACTGCACGACGCGGTGCAGGCCGACGAGGAAGACCCCGCCGATGACGATGGTGAGGACGAGGCTGAGGAGGGTCAGGAGCATCACGAGCACTCTTGAATGTTAGGCATGGGATTCACCCTTCCCAAACCGCCGAGATGTGATCTCTCGCACATGTGTTTGTGCAGGTCAGATGCGATTTCGTGCGATCTTCAACCATCGCCCGCCAGGTGCTCGTCCGGGGCCTCGCAGAGGCCTGCGCAGCACCCTCTACGCGGCTCGGTGACGCCCGGCGCCGGACGCTCACGTGGCCAGAGGTCTGACCGGGTCGGCGCGGTCGGGAAGCGTCGCGGGCCGAGGGTCGGCGGGAGCCCGGCGGCCGGTGTGCTCGGGCCCGGTCGGGTCGGCTGACGCGCCCGAAGGGTTCGGGCGTGGTCGGGCCGGCTGACGCGCCCGATGCCCGGGCGGGAGCCCGGCGGGCTGTGCGTGCGGGGTCGGCCGAGTCTGTGGACGCAACCGATGGCCGTGCGAGCTGGACGTCCAGGGCTCGGTCGAGCTTTGAACGTGACCGATGGCCGGGCGGGAGCCCGGCGGGCGGGCCCGGCGAGCTCTGCGAGCCGGAAGTGAGTGGGAGGGTTCCGAGTGAGGAACGAACGAGGGAACCCGAGCACGTACCGCCCAGTACCCCCTACGGGATTCGAACCCGCGCTACCGCCTTGAAAGGGCGGCGTCCTAGGCCGCTAGACGAAGGGGGCGCGGCGTCGAGCATACGGGGCTGTGGCGGGGTCCGACAGAATGGGTGCCATGGTCGAGGTGGGGCAGGATCGGTTCGCTGAGCTGGTCGAGGAGGCGTTCGCGGCGGTGCCGGACCAGCTCGTGGCGCTGATGGACAACGTCGTGCTGTTCATCGAGGACGACGCGCCGCCGGAGGACCCGCACCTGCTGGGCGTCTACGACGGGGTGGCGCTCACCGAGCGGGACTCGTCCTACGGCGGGGTGCTGCCGGACCGGATCACCGTCTACCGGCGTCCGACGTTGCGGATCTGCGAGACCGAGGAGGACGTGGTGCGGGAGGTCAACATCACCGTGGCCCACGAGATCGCTCACCACTTCGGCATCGACGACGCCCGACTGCACGAGCTCGGCTATGCGTGAGGTGTCCCGTGCGTGAGGTGCGCCGCGCCGGTGGTCGCTTCCTCACCGAGGCCGAGGGTCTGCGGACCTGGCACTCGTTCAGCTACGGCGCGCACTACGACCCGGCCAACGTGGGGTTCGGGGCACTGCAGGCGATCAACGTCGAGCACGTGGCGCCTGGGGCCGGCTACGACGCGCACCGGCACGCGGACGTCGAGATCGTGACCTGGGTCGTCGAGGGGGCCCTGGCGCATCGTGACACGACAGGTGCCGACGGCGTGGTGGTGCCGGGCGTCGCACAGCGCCTGAGCGCCGGCTCCGGAGTGGAGCACGAGGAGCGGAACGCCTCGGACGTCGACCCCCTCGTGTTCGTGCAGACCATGCTGCGCTCGGACCATCTCGGCGAGCCGCGGTACGGGTCGGTGGAGGTCGAGGGCGCTGGTGTCCTGGAGGCGGTCGACGTCGCCGCCCCGGCGAGCCTCCTGGTGGTTCGGCCCGGAGCTGTCCCCGTCGACCTCCCGCGTTCGCCGAGGACGCTCGTGCACGTGACCCGAGGCGCGCTGCGTGTCGACGACGTGGATCTGGAGCCGGGTGACGAGCTGCGGAGCGACGAGCACGTCGCCCACCTGTCCGGGCCGGGTGAGGCCCTCGTCTGGCTGCTGTCGTGACGTCTCGGGATTCCCATGGGTCGATGGGAATCATGAGGCCGTGGTGATGCTCGGGCGCGAGCGGCTGGGGGCGACTCGGCACGGGGGAGCCGCGCTCGGCCCCGACTCCCTCGTGGTCGAGCGGCCGACGACCACGCCGAGTCCGTGCTCGTCATGAATCCACGGGGATCGTGCGGCGCGTAGCAGGCACGATCCCCGCCGACCTGGACGCGTGACCCACGTCAAGCGGGTGGTGCTGGCTCGTGTCCGAGCGGAGGCATAGTCTGAGAGCGTGAGGGGCTGGAACGCGCACCACGAGGCGGTCGACCGCCTGATGTCGTCCTACCTCGCGATCCCCGACGGAGCGCGCATCCGCCTCGCCAAGCGCACGTCCAACCTGTTCCGGCCCCGCGCCGGAGGTACCACCGGTCTCGACGTCAGCGGTCTGGACGGTGTCATCGAGGTCGACGTCGACGCCCGCACCGCCGACGTCCAGGGCATGTGCACGTACGAGGACCTGGTCGACGCCGTGCTCCCCCTCGGCCTCATCCCGACGGTGGTGCCGCAGCTGCGCACCATCACCCTCGGTGGTGCCGTCACCGGGCTCGGCATCGAGTCCACGTCCTTCCGCAACGGTCTGCCGCACGAGGCCGTGCTCGAGATGGACGTCCTCACCGGTGCCGGCGACCTCGTGACGGCGACCCCCGACGGCGAGCACGCGGAGCTGTTCGACGCCTTCCCCAACTCCTACGGCTCCCTCGGCTACGCCACCCGGTTGCGCATCGAGCTGCAGGCCGTGCCGGAGTTCGTGGCGCTGCGTCACGTCCCGTTCGACGCCGAGGGGGCGACGCGGGCCGTCGCCACCATCTGCGAGACCGGCGAGTGGGAGGGCGTGCGGGTCGACGGTCTCGACGGCACGGCCTTCGACCCCGACGACGTGCGGCTCACCCTCGCGACGTTCACCGACGAGCCCGGCCCGATGAGCGACTACACCGGCCAGGACGTCTACTACCGCTCCGTCGCCGAGCGCAGCACCGACCGGCTGACGATGCACGACTACCTGTGGCGGTGGGACACCGACTGGTTCTGGTGCTCGGCGGCGTTCGGTGCCCAGAACCCCTGGGTCCGTCGCGTCTGGCCCCGCCGGTGGCGACGCAGCGACGTCTACCACCGTCTCGTCGGCCTCGACACCAGGTTCGGACTGAGCCGGCTGCTCGACCGGGTCAAGGGTGTGCCCGGGCGGGAGAAGGTCATCCAGGACGTCGAGGTGCCGCTCGATCGGCTGCCGGCGTTCCTCGCCTGGTTCGACGCCGAGGTCGGCATGCGCCCGGTGTGGGTGTGCCCGTTGCGGGTGCGTCGTCCGTGGCCGACGTACCCGTTGGCTCCGGGCGACGTCTACGTCAACATCGGCTTCTGGGGCACGGTCGAGGTGCCGGCCGACGCCCCGGCCGGGTGGGTGAACCGCAGGATCGAGGAGCGCGTGCACGTGCTCGGCGGTCACAAGTCCCTGTACTCCGAGGCCTTCTACGACGAGGAGACCTTCGCCGGGCTCTACGGCGTCGACGTCCTCGAGAAGGTGCGCCGGCGTTACGACCCGGCCGGCCGGCTCAGCACTCTCTACGACAAGGCGGTGGGCAACTCATGACGACCGATGCCGGCACCCGGATGACGATCGCCGGGGCGATGGAGCGCCTCATGCGCGACGGCATGCCCTTTCGATTCGAGGCCTACGACGGGAGCTCCGCCGGGCCGACGCCGCAGGACGCACCCTTCACCGTCCGGCTGTTGACCGAACGCGGTCTCGCGTACCTCATGACGGCTCCGGGCGACCTCGGGTTCGCGCGGGCGTTCGTGGCAGGCGACCTGGAGCTCGACGGCGTCTCCATCGCGAACCCCTACGAGCTCATGGTCCACGTGCAGAGCAGGTTGCGGCTGCGGATGCCCGGGCCTGCAGAGCTCGTGCAGATCCTGCGCAGCCTCGGCCTGGCGCACCTGCGACCCCCCGCACCTCCGCCGGAGGAGCACCTGCCCAAGTGGCGGCGCATCGTCGAGGGGCTGCGACACAGCCGGACCCGCGATGCCGAGGCGATCCATCACCACTACGACGTGTCCAACCGCTTCTACGAGCTCGTCCTGGGTCCCTCGATGACCTACACGTGCGCCGTGTACCCGCACGCCGGTGCCACGCTGGAGGAGGCACAGCACGAGAAGTACGACCTCGTCGCCCGCAAGCTCGACCTCTCCGCCGGGGACCGGCTGCTCGACGTCGGCTGTGGCTGGGGCGGGATGGTCCGGCACGCCGCCCGTGAGTACGGCGCCAAGGTCATCGGGGTCACCCTCTCCCAGCAGCAGGCCGAGTGGGCTCAGGAGCGCATCAAGGCCGAGGGGCTCGACCACCTCGCCGAGGTGCGGTTCGCGGACTACCGCGACGTCGTCGAGACCGGGTTCGACGCGGTCAGCTCGATCGGGCTGACCGAGCACATCGGGGTGCGCAACTACGGCGACTACTTCACGTTCCTGCAGAGCCGACTGCGGGACGGGGGCCGGATGCTGAACCACTGCATCACGCGTCGAGACGGTTCGGTGGGAGCCGACGCGGGCGCGTTTATCGACCGGTACGTCTTCCCCGACGGCGAGCTGGCCCCGGTGGGCACCATCGTCACCGCGATGCACGACCACGGGCTCGAGGTGCGGCACGTGGAGGACATCCGCGAGCACTACGCGATGACACTGCAGGGCTGGTCACAGAACCTGGAGCAGAACTGGGACGAGGCGCTCGGCGAGGTCTCGCTCGGCACCGCCAAGGTGTGGGGTCTGTACATGGCCGGTTCGCGGCTGGCCTTCGAACGCAACGAGATCGGCCTGCACCACGTGCTCGGTGTCAAGGTCGGCCCCGACGGGAATGCCCACTTCCCGCTGCGCCCCGACTGGCTCAGCTGAACCACAGCTGTCTCCTGATTCCCATCAATTGATGGGAATCAGGGACTGGCCACGGTTTTCCCTTGCTCACCACGACCTGCTTTCCGTGGTGAGCAAGGGATCCCCATCAACTGATGGGAATCAGGAGGCTGGTGGGACTGACGGCGGGGGCCGGCTCGCGTCAGTCGAGGTCGACGACGACGGGCGCGTGGTCGCTCGCGCCCTTTCCCTTGCGCTCCTCGCGGTCGATGAACGCACCGTTCACCCGGGCTGCCAGGGCGTCGGAGGCGAGCACGAAGTCGATGCGCAGGCCGCGCTTCTTGGGGAAGGCCAGCTGCTGGTAGTCCCAGTACGTGTACACGCCGGGGCCGGGTGTGTGCGGCCTCACGACGTCGCTGAAGCCGGAGTCCAGGAAGGCCTGGAAGGACTCGCGCTCCGGCGCGGAGACGTGGGTCTTCCCCTCGAACACGGCCATGTCCCAGACGTCGTCGTCCTGCGGGGCGATGTTCCAGTCGCCGGTGAGCGCGACCTGCGCGTCGGGATTCTCCGCGAGCCAGCCGGTGGCGGCGGCGCGCAACCGCTCCAGCCAGGCGAGCTTGTAGTGGTAGTGCGGGTGATCCAGCTCGCGACCGTTGGGGACGTAGAGACTCCAGACCCGCACGCCGCCGCACGTGGCACCCACCGCCCGCGGCTCCAGGACCTCCGGATCGCCGAACAGCGGCTGGTCGTCGGCGAACGACGTGGCGACGTCCTCCAGTCCGACCCTGGAGAGCAGCGCCACGCCGTTCCACTGGTTCAGCCCTACGTGGGCGTACTCGTAACCCATCGAGGCGAGCTCCAGGCCCGGGAACTGGTCCTCCCGGCACTTGGTCTCCTGGATGGCCAGGACGTCGACGTCGCTGCGCTCCAACCAGGCGGCCACCCGATCGATGCGGCTGCGGATGGAGTTGACGTTCCACGTCGCGATGCGCATGCCGCGAACCTACCAACCGGCGCCGACGCCGCCCGCCGTCCCCCGAGTGACGCACGACCGAGCCCGAACCCTGGGCGGGCAGGGCAC
>JBQGDU010000509.1:0-3491 GCA_052039245.1 Aeromicrobium sp.
TGGCGTTCTGCGAGGGGTCGTCGATGACGAGGTTGACGATGCCGTCCTCGACCTCGTAGCGCACTGCTTCAGTCATGGTGTGCTTTCTCTCTCGGGTCAGGGGGGTCAGAGGCGCTCGACGACGGTGGCGATGCCCATCCCGCCGCCGACGCAGAGGGTGGCCAGGCCGTAGCGCTTCTCGCGGCGCTCGAGCTCGTCGACGAGCGTGCCGAGGATCATGGCGCCGGTGGCGCCGAGCGGATGGCCCATGGCGATGGCGCCGCCGTTGACGTTGGTCTGGTCGTGCGGGTAGTCGCCGAGGTCGCGCATGAGCTTCATCGCGACGGCGGCGAACGCCTCGTTGATCTCGATCAGGTCGATGTCCTCGACGGACAGCCCGGCCTTGTCGAGCGCCTTGCGGCTGGCCGGAGCCGGGCCGGTGAGCATGATGGTGGGCTCGGAGCCCGAGACGGCCGTGGCGAGGATGCGCGCCCGCGGCGTGAGGCCGTGGGTCTGACCGGCAGCCTCGGAGCCGATGAGCACCAGGGCCGCACCGTCGACGATGCCGGAGCTGTTGCCGGCGTGGTGCACGTGGTCGATGCGCTCCACCGAGTGGTACTTCTCCAGCGCGACGGCGTCGAAACCGCCCATGTCGCCGATGCCGGCGAAGGACGGGGCGAGGGACGACAGGCTCTCGGCCGTGGTGCCCTCGCGGACGAACTCGTCGTGGTCGAGCACGGTCATGCCGTTGACGTCCTTGACCGGGATGACGGACTTGCTGAAGTAACCGTTCGCGATGGCCTTGGCCGCGCGCGCCTGGGACTCGGCGGCGAACGTGTCGACATCGGTGCGGCTGTAGCCCTCGATCGTGGCGATGAGGTCGGCGCCGATGCCCTGCGGCACGAAGTCGGTGTCGAACGCGGTCCGCGGGTCCATGGCCCACGCGCCGCCGTCCGAAGCCATCGGCACCCGGCTCATGGACTCCACGCCACCGGCGAGGATGAGGTCCTCCCAGCCGGAGCGGACCCGCTGCGCGGCCTGGTTGACGGCCTCCAGGCCCGAAGCGCAGAACCGGTTGAGCTGGACGCCGGCGACGCTGTCGGGCAGGCCCGCGGCGAGAGCGGCGGTCTTGGCGATGTCGGCCCCCTGGTCGCCGACAGGAGACACGCAACCGAGGACGAGGTCCTCGATGCCGGCGGGGTCGAGCGACGGATTGCGCTTCTGCACCTCATCGATCAGGCCGGTGACGAGCGAGATCGGCTTGACCTCGTGCAGCGACCCGGACTTCTTGCCGCGACCACGCGGCGTGCGGATGGCGTCGTAGATGAACGCGTCGGTCATGGTGGATTCCTCGCGGAGTCGGGGGTGACGCCCAGTGCGGACGTCGACTGACACGATTGTGACACCACTACTGTCAGAGTTCCAGAGGGGCCCCGCCCCGACGTCGGGTCACTCCGTGGCGCAGGCTCCCCACAACCCCCGCTCGGCCGCGGCGGCCTCGTCCTCGGCCGACGTCAGGGCCTCGTCGTACTTCGTGCTCGTGCGGCCGGCGAACGCCTTGCCGTCACCGTCGGCGAGCAGCTTCTCCTGGACCAGGACGTCGTCGCGGTTCCAGGCGTACACCAGGAAGGTGCCGCTGCCGGCCTCGTCGACGTCAGTGGGGTCGACCCAGATCCGCGCACCGATCAGGTCCTTGATGGCCTTCTGGCCCTCCTCGGCCCAGCAGCCGTCGCGCACCTCGTTGATCGGCTCGACGTCGGCGAGGCGGATCGTGACCCGGTCGTAGGTGCCGATGCGCTCCAGCCCCTTCTGGGCGTGGCGGCCGGACTGTTCCACCTTGCCGCGGAAGGAGCCGTCTCCCTGCACCGAGGAGACCGTCATCTCGAAGGCGTTGTGCGGCTTCTTCACCGACGACGCGTCGGCGTCGGAGTTGGAGCCGGAAGGACCGCCCAGGAAGAAGTACCAGATCGCAGCGGCGAGCACGATGACCACGATGAACAGGACGGGGTTCTTGCCCTTGAGCTGATCCACGTGGAGATCATGGCAGCAAGGACACTGTCGTGGCGAGCCTCGGTCAGTCCAGCAGGGCGTACGTCCGGGACACCGTGATCTGCCAGGCCGGCCCGGCCTCAGAGGCCGTCAGCTGCTGGATGACGTCGTCAGGGAACGGCTTCCGCTCGAACTCGTGCGTGACCGGTGGACCGTAGACGTCCGCCGACTCCGGCTGCCCGGAACTCTCGTCGAGGGCGAGCAGGGACAGCTGCAGTCCGCTGGCCTCGCACCGGAAGCTCATCGGCGTCGAACCCGGGAACTCCAGGTCGGACTCGTCGAGGAAACGGGACTCGGACCCGCAGCCGAGCGCGCTCATGGCGTCTCGGACCGTCGCCAGACCCTGCCCCACGTCCTCACCGCCTCTGGCGACCGGCAGGACCCGCGACTCGACGACGGTGCACACGAAGTCCGGGTCGTTCATCTTCCAGCCGTCACGGCCGGTCTGGCACCCGTCGAAGCGCGAGGCCGCCACCGACGCCTCGGGTGCGAGGAGCTGCGCCACGTCACGGACGACGGCATCGGCCTGGACCCGATCCGCGAGCACCGCCGGATCCTCGGCGTCGACCCGGCTCGGCGTCGAGCATCCGGCCAGGACCGCGACGCCGGCCAAGAGCCACAGCACCCGTCGCATGGCGGCATCCTACGGATAGGCTCGCCGGGTGATCGGGACCGAGACGCTGAGCGTCGAGCAGCTGGCCGCTCGCGTCGGCAGGTCCGTGCGCACGGTGCGGTTCTACGCCGGACGCGGACTGATCCCTCCCCCGCGACGCGAGGGCCGCAACGGGTTCTACGGCCCCGACCACCTCGCCCGCCTGGAGCTCGTCAAGGAGCTCCAGGCCCATGGCTTCACGCTCTCGGCCATCGAGGGGTATCTCGCGCACATCCCCGACGGCGCCACGCCGGAGGAGGTGGCGTTGCACCGGACGCTGCTGGCCCCGTGGAGTCCGGCGATGCCGGAGATCCTGGACCGCGACGAGCTGGAGACGCGCGCCGGCCGCACCCTGAGCGACGACGACCTCGAGGTGCTCGTGGCGCTCGGCGTCATCGACCCCACCCCCACGGACGACCGGTTCAACGTCGCAGGTTCCCACCTCGCCGTCGGCATGGGCTTCCTCGACGCCGGGCTGCCACTCGAGGCTGCGCGGGCCGCGCGGGAGACGGTCACGGAGCACGGGCACGCCCTCGCGCGGGAGCTCACCGAGCTCTTCCGCACCCAGGTGTGGCCCCACCTGAAGGCCTCCGGCACGCCCCCGGAGCTGATGACCGCGATGGTCGAGCGGTTCAAGCCGCTCACCGTGCAGGCGCTCGTCACCGCCTACGAGCAAGGGGTCGACGACGAGAAGCGCCGCACCATCCGCAAGCGCACGTGAGCGCCTTCGCTCTCGCGCTCGCCGTCACCGTCCTCGCCGGTGCCGCGACGATCGTCGGCGGCGTGGTCGCCACGCACGGCCGCCTGCGCT
>JBQGDU010000510.1:0-9900 GCA_052039245.1 Aeromicrobium sp.
GCCGCGCACCTACGCCGCCGCTGGAGCGCGAACGCGGGCGGGCTCCTCGTCGTCACGCACGACCGCTGGTTCCTCGACGCTGTCTGCACCCGGACGTGGGAGGTGCACGACGGTGTGGTCGACGCCTTCGAGGGCGGTTACGCCGCCTACGTGCTGCAGCGCGTCGAACGCGACCGGCAGGCCGCCGCGGCCGAGCAGCGCCGGCAGAACCTGATGCGCAAGGAGCTGGCCTGGTTGCGCCGAGGCGCACCGGCCCGCACCTCCAAGCCGAAGTTCCGCATCGACGCGGCCAACCAGCTCATCGAGCGCGAGCCGCCGGTGCGCGACGCGGTGGACCTGCAGCAGCTCGCCACCGCACGGCTCGGCAAGGACGTCGTGGACCTGCTCGACGTCTCCGTGTCGTTCGGCGACCACGAGGTGCTGCGCGACGTGGAGTGGCGCATCGGTCCGGGGGAGCGGGCCGGCATCCTCGGTGTCAACGGTGCAGGCAAGAGCACTCTGCTGGGCCTCGTGACGGGCGACGTCACGCCGACGTCGGGTCGGGTGAAGTGGGGCAAGACGGTCAGGGTGGCGACCCTCTCGCAGTCCCTGCACGAGCTGGACCCCGTGGCCGACGAGCGCGTGCGCGACCTCATCGGACGTCAGCGCACGACCTACGTCGCCGGGGGCAAGGAGCAGACCCCCGGGCAGCTGTTGGAGCGGCTCGGGTTCACCAGCGCCCAGCTCTCCACCCCGATCCGCGACCTCTCGGGCGGCCAGCGCCGACGCTTGCAGCTGCTGCTCGTGCTGCTCGACGAGCCCAACGTCCTGATCCTCGACGAGCCCACGAACGACCTCGACACCGACATGCTCGCCGCGATGGAGGACCTGCTGGACACCTGGCCCGGCACCCTGCTCGTCGTCTCCCACGACCGCTACCTGCTGGAGCGGGTCACCGACCAGCAGTACGCCGTGGTCGACCGGGCCCTGCGGCACCTCCCGGGCGGCGTGGACGAGTACCTGCGGCTTCGCCCAGGCTCCGACCGCCCAGGCTCCGACCGCTCAGGGTCCGACCGCTCGGGGTCCGACCGCTCAGGGGGTCAGCCGTCGGACCCGCCGGGGCCGACCGATGCGCCGGCCGCATCCGCCAGCTCGTCGGCGCAGTCGCGCGAGGCGCGCAAGGAGGCGGCTCGGCTGGAGCGCCGGATCGAACGCCTCAGTGCGCGGGAGAACGAGCTCGAGCAGCAGATGGTCGAGGCAGCGACCGACGCCGCGGCACTCGCCCCGCTGGCGCGTGAGCACGGCGACGTCGTCAGCGAGCGGGAGTCGCTCGAGGATGCGTGGCTGGAGGTCAGCTCGGCACTGGAGTGAGTGGCCGCAGATCACTCCGGGCAGGTGAGGGTGCCCTCGATGCTCGCCCCGTCGTCGAAGGCCCCGGACAGCTCGAACCCGGTTTCGGTGACCTCGACGGCCACGCCCCCCGCCCCGTTCACGTCGGAGGAGTAGGGCCCGAAGTCCTCCCCGCTGACGACGAGACTCTCCAGACCACCGACATCGGTGGACAGCTCGAGCTGCACCGTCTGCAGCGGTGGGGTGTTGGCGATGAACCGCAGGACGCCGTCGGACTCCGAGCACGACGGGGACCAGTCGTCGCCCGGCAGGTTCTTCCCGTCGACGGCGATCGCGACGTCACCCTCACCGGCCCCGGCCGGGACCGCGGAGGTCGGCTCCGGAGCGGGCTCCTCGCTGGTCGGTGACGCCGAGGTGGGCGGGTCGCTCGGTACCTCGTCGTCGGTGCCGCACCCTGCGGCGAGGGCCCCGACGACGACGGTCGCGGCGATGGCGTTCAGGTGGCGTCGCATGGTCGGCAGGCTACAACGAGACGGCCGGGGGACAATGGGAGCAGGAGGACGACCGAGGGAGGAAGCGATGAGCCGAACGGGTGACGGACAGTTCGAGACCCTGTCGCAGGAGGAGTGCTGGGAGCTCTTCTCGCTGCGGACGGTGGGGAGGATCGCGTTCGTCGACGCCGACGGGGTGCAGCAGCTGCTGCCGGTCAATCACGCGGTGCGGGACGGCGTCGTGTACCTGCGGACCGCGCGGGACTCCGTGCTCGGCGAGCTCGCGTCGGGACACGACGCGGTCGCCCTGCAGGCCGACCACGTCGAAGACCTCTTCCAGCTCGCCTGGAGCGTGACGGTCACCGGGACGGTCGGCGAGGTGCACGACGCCGACGTCGTCGAGCAGCTGGTGGAGGCGGGGCGACCGGCGCCCTGGGCTCCGGGTGAACGCGACGTGTTCCTCGCTCTGACGCCTGGCAGGATCGCCGGCCGACGGGTCAAGCAGGCGTAGGACCGGGCAGGTCCGCCTGGACGTTGCGTGCGAGGACGCGCAGCGTGTCGGCCAGCTGAGTCGCCTCCGTCTCCGGCAGCGACGACAGGATGGAGCGCTCGCGCTCGAGCAGCTCCTCCAGCGCCGCGTCGACCGTGCGCCGCCCCTTGGGCGTCAGGCGCACCAGGACGCCTCGACGGTCGCTGGGGTCGGCGGCGCGTGCCACCAGTCCCCGCTCGACGAGTCGGTCGACGCGGTTGGTCATCGTGCCGCTGGTGACCAGGGTCTCCGCGACGAGCCGGCCGGGCGACAGTCGGTACGGCGAGCCGGAGCGTCGGAGCGCGGACAGCACGTCGAACTCCCACGGCTCCACGGCGTGCGCGGCGAAGGCGGCCTTGCGTGCGCGGTCGAGATGGCGGGAGAGCCGGCTGATGCGGCTGAGGACCTGCATGGGGGCGAGGTCGGCGTCGGGCAGCTCCCGCTCCCACGCCGCGACGATCGCGTCGACCTCGTCCGGTGCCATGGGCCCACAGTAGTTCGTCAAGAATCTTGATGTCGAGATTGTCGCGTGTCTCACAGCGTCGTACCCTCACGCTGTGGATGACGTGGAGAAGCTGCTCGCGCAGGGCCCGACGGCTCAGCTGGAGGCGATGAGGGACGGCCGGGTGAGTGCCCGGCAGCTCACCGTCGCGGCCCTGGCGGCGCTCGAGCGCGAGGACGCCCGTCTCAACGCCGTCGTGGAGCTGCTCGCCGACGAGGCGTTCGACGCGGCAGCCGAGGCCGACGAGCGCCGGGCGCGCGGTGACGACGCCCCGCTGCTGGGAGTCCCGGTCGCGGTGAAGAACGACGTCGACGTCGCCGGCCACGTCACGGCCATGGGCTCGCGGAGCATCCACACCCCCGCCCCGCACGACGGCGAGCTGGTGACCGCGCTGCGTCGAGCCGGAGCCGTGCCGGTGGCCACCACGACACTGCCCGAGCTGGCGATCTACGGGTTCACCGAGTCGCTCGCGCGCGGCATCACCCGCAACCCCCACCACCTCGACCACACACCGGGCGGGTCGTCGGGCGGCTCGGCGGCCGTCGTCGCCGCCGGAGCGGTCGGTCTGGCGACGGCGTCGGACGGTGCGGGGTCCGTCCGCATCCCGGCGGCCTGTTGCGGGCTCGTCGGGTTCAAGCCGACGCACGGCACCATGCCGGGCTCCGGCGGCTGGTTCGGTCTGTCGACGCAGGGCGCGCTCGCGCGGAAGGTCGTCGACGCGGCGCTCTACCTCGACGCGCTCGGCAGCTTCCCGGCATCGCTCGTGGAGGCGGCCGGGAGGGAACCGGGTCGCCTGCGCGTCGGTCTCACCACCAGCGCCTCGGCCGCCGTGCGCGCCGAGCGGCTCGACCCGGCGGTGCGGGCGGGCCTCGACCACGCCGCCGCGTCGCTCGCGGCAGCGGGCCACGAGGTCGTGCCGGTGGAGGTGCCCTACGGGCTCGACGCCAAGATGCTCACCGTGCGGTACCTGGCCGGGATCCGGGCGAAGGCCCGGTCGGTGGAGGACCAGGCTCTCCTCGAGCCGCGGACGCGCCGCATCATGCGCCTGGGTCGTCCGTTCGGGCCCCGCAGCATCGAGCGAGCGCGGGAAGCAGGCGAGCGCTGGGGCGGCTCGGTCATCGACGACCTCGGGGTCGACGTCCTGCTGACACCCGTCATGAGCTCGGCCGCGCTCGAGGTGGGGT
This sequence comes from Aeromicrobium sp., assembly GCA_052039245.1. Taxonomy (GTDB): domain Bacteria; phylum Actinomycetota; class Actinomycetes; order Propionibacteriales; family Nocardioidaceae; genus Aeromicrobium. The sequence continues at coordinate 4,036 of JBQGDU010000510.1, forward strand.
CCTTCTCGCGACGCAGCGGACTGCGGACGGTGCTGGCCATGAACGCCTTCTACCCGTACACCGCGCAGTGGAACCACGCCGGTGCGCCGGCAGTCTCCCTGCCCATGGGCTCCGACGAGGGACTCCCGCTCGCGGTCCAGCTGGTCGGCCGTCGTGGTGACGATGCGACCCTCGTGTCGCTCGCGGCCCAGCTGGAGCGGCGATGACGGGCCGCCCCGACGTCACGTGGGACCCGGGCGTCTACCTGCGGCACGCCGACGAGCGCTCCAGGCCGTTCCTCGACCTCGTCGGCCGCATCCGGACCGAGGCGGCGACCGTCGTTGACCTCGGCTGCGGTCCCGGGCACCTCTCGCCCGTGCTGCGGGCACGCTGGCCCGAGGCGTCGATCCACGGCGTCGACTCGTCGACGGAGATGATCGACACCGCTCGCGAGCAGTCGACGGACCGGGTGACGTACGAGCGGGCCGACGCCGCCACGTGGACGCCGTCCGAGCCGGTCGACGTCATCGTCTCCAACGCGATGCTCCAGTGGCTGCCCGACCCGCTCGGCGTCGTCCGCCGGCTGGGTGAGCACGTCGCACCCGGCGGGACCTTCGCGCTGCAGGTGCCGCACAACGGCGACGCACCGAGTCATGAGCTGCTGGACGAGATCTCCTCACGTGCGCCCTACGTCGAGCACACGAGGTCGGCCCACCGGGTCTCGGCCCCCGACGCCGAGGGATGGCTCGACCTGTTCGCCGGGCTCGGGTGGCAGGTGGACGCCTGGACCACCACCTACCTGCACGTCCTCGACGGCGAGGACGCCGTCTTCTCGTGGATCTCCGGCACGGGAGCTCGCCCGGTGCTCCAGGCTCTTCCCGCAGCGTTGCGCGAGCGGTTCGAGCAGGAGTACAAGGCCGCTCTCCGCGAGGCGTACCCCCGACGGTCGTGGGGCACGGTCCTGCCGTTCGAGCGGGTCTTCGCGGTGGCGCGTCGCCCGGGCTGATCGGTAGGGAATGACACCTGTCATGCACAGGTCGTGACAGCGCCCACTGCCGGACGGCCCGCGCTCGTACGACGCTGGTGCCATGACGATGACACGGCAGAAGTACTTCATGGTGGTCCTCCCGGTCTCCGCGTTGGTGCTCGGATACCTCGGGTACTGGCTCCACGAGAACCACGACGTCGAGTACGGACCCACCGGCATCGTCATCGCGGTCGTGGCGATCCTGGGTCTGCTGCTCCCTCCGGCGCGCGGCGAGTGCCCCGAGGACCCCGACAGGTGAGACGGCGGCGAGGAGCCGGACGGGTCGCCGGCCGGGTAACCTGAGTCGCGATCCCCGGTTGGTCTGTCGGCAGGGCCCGCCTGACTTTGAATCAGGACAAGCGACGCAGGTTCGACTCCTGCCCGGGGAGCGGAGCTTCGCAAGTTTGCGCAGGTGAGACGACAGAGCCCGTCCCCACTACCGATGGGGACGGCCTCTGTCGCGCTCGCTGGTCACAGGTCGTGGTCACAACTGGTGACATCGGCGGTCACACGGCAGACGATATATCGCCGGTTCTACCTCGCGACCGACGACGACTGTCGTTCTGCGGTGAAGATCAGACAAGCAGCCCCGTACTTTAGAAACGTTAGAATCCGGGGCCTTCTGCCGCACTCATGCTCGATTCCGGAGTGCGGCACTTGAGGTGGCTGCATTGAGGTGAGGATGGGTTGATGAGGCTCGCGGACTTGGGGCAGCGGATCTGCATTATCGGTCAGTCGGGTAGCGGGAAGTCCACACTCGCTGACGCTATCGGCCAATCCGCGGACCTGCCGGTGGTTCATCTGGACCAGTTGCGTCACCTCCCTGGTACTCGGTTCGAGCCGCGGGCGGACGCTGAGTTCGAGGCTCTGCACCGGGCCAGCGTCAGTGCCGATCGGTGGGTCATGGATGGCAACTACTCCGCTGTGTGGGGGGAGCGTCTCAAGCGCGGTACAGGGTTGATCCTTCTGGACATCTCGACGCCGCGGAGCCTGGCGCGCTACGTTCGGCGCACTCGCCGGAGCAGCAGCCGGGTCGGTGGCTTGGGAGTCGAGGAGTCGCTCTCGTGGGACATGTGCCGCTTCATCGTGAGACGCAGTGCTGCGAACCGTCGTCGACGGCGAGCGCTGTTCGATGAGTCACCCTTGCCAAGGCTCATGCTCTCTGGACCCAGTTCCGTCGCCGCGTTCTACAAGGCCGAGGGTCTCGCTAGTAGAACTTGAGCGCCCGTCATGGATGCCGCCGTTTTGCGATCTGGTTCGGCGATACCGTGCGATCTCCACTGCGCAGCGACAACGACGGAGCGGCATCGGCCGTCGAGGCAGTCGGGAGCTATCTGTACGTCGTGACCGAGCAGCGCGCCCGCGTGGTCCTCAGGCCCTCGGCCTCATCCAGTGCCGTGGCGAGCGTCTGCCGGAGGTTGACGGCCAGCAGCCGCCCCACCCCTGACCCCGCAGCCCTGGCCCTGCAGCGCGTGCAGCGCGAGGGAGCCGAGGCGATCCGCCGCCGCGACGAGGCAGATGTGGAGGGCGGTACCTCGTGACTGTTCTAGCGCTTGCGCTTGTAGTACAGCGTGAACCCGAGGATGACCAGCACCAGCGGAATGACGAGCCAGATGGGCAGCCCGGAGTCGTCAGATCGCGTCGTGGCGGCGTAGAGCATGCCCAGACCCTACGGACGAACCGGCGGACCCGCACTCGATCTGCCCGGTTGGATCGCAGCGCCGATCTGAAGGACCTCACGCGATGACCGCCACACACACCGGTCCGGCCGCACCCGACTTGGAGCCGATGACGCTGCTCCCGGCGCTGGTGCTGGAGGACGGCAGCCCGTGGGGGGCTCGCGTGTACGAGTTCGCATGGCGCTCGCCGGCCTTCGACGGCCGCCTCGGAGCGTGCCACGCGCTGGAGCTCGGGTTCGTCTTCGACCTGCTCGACCTGCCGTCCTACGGTCCGCTGACCGGTGGTCAGGCCCCGCAGGCGCTCGCCGAGGAGATGCATGGTGCCTGGGTCGCCCTCGCCGAGGGGGATCCGCGAGACTGGCCGGTCCATCCCTTCGTGCGGCGCTTCGGAGAAGCCGACACGGTGCCGTTCGACGGGGCGTCGTTCGAGGAGCTCTGGCGGTGACGTGGGCGTCGCGGCCGCGAGCCGGCTCCGTGACCGCGCCCGCTCCCGCTCAGTCCGAGGGCCGACGGTCGGGGTGGACCGCCGGGCCGGCGACGCCGCAGTGCGGGCTGTCCTCGATGCGCATCCGGTCGGACGCCTCGCCGGACTCGAGCGGTCGCCGCACGAAGAGGACCGCCAGCACGGCGCCGGCCACCAGGAGCGCGGCCATGACCAGAGTGGCCCGGGAGAAGCCGTCGGCGAACCCGATCGGGTCCGTGTAGTCGTCGCCCCCGAGTCCGACTGCCACCGGGATCACGGCGACGGCGAGCAGTCCGGCGGCCCGAGAGACGGCGTTGTTCACCCCTGACGCCACTCCCGCCAAGCGCTCCGGCGCGGCACCGAGCACGGCGGCGGTCAACGGTGCCACGAAGATGGCGAGCCCGGAGCCGAACACGACGACCGGCAGCAGGACGTCGAGCACGTATGACGCGTCGGTGCCGATCCGTCCCATCCAGAGCACGCCGGCCGCCGCGACCAGTGGACCGATCGTCATCGGTGCCCGCGGGCCGATCCGTTGGGCGAGGGCGCCGGCGCGGGCGGAGAACAGCAGCATGATGACGGTCACCGGCAGCATCGCGAGACCCGCCAGGAGGGGGGAGAAGCCGGAGACCACCTGAAGCTGGAGCACGAGCAGGAGGAACACGGCGCCGAGCGCGGCGTACACGAGCAATGTCACCGCGTTGGCGGCACTGAACTGGCGGTCGCGGAACAGCGACAGCGGCACGAGAGGGTGCGCGCTGCGCGCCTCGACCAGGACGAACCCCACGAGGGCCAGGAGCCCGACGACCACGGTGCCGACCGTCGCGACGTCGAACCCTCGCTCGCCCGCTGCCGTGAGGCCGAACGTGAGGGCGCCGAGACCGGCCACCGCGAGGGCGGTGCCTGCGAGGTCGAGCCCTCCGGAGGCCTGCTCGTCACGGCTCTCCGGCACGTGGCGGGTGGCGACGACGACGATGAGGACCGCCACCGGGATGTTGATGAGGAAGACCGCTCGCCACGACCACTCCACGAGCCAGCCGCCCAGGAAGGGACCGACGGCTCCGGCCAGGCCACCCAGGCCAGACCAGGCGCCGATGGCCGCCGCCCGGTCCGCGCCGCGGAAGGAAGCGGAGATGATCGCCAGGCTGCCGGGGGTGAGCAGCGCGCCACCGACGCCCTGGAGTGCCCGCGCGGCCACGAGCGTCTCGACGTCCGGGGCGACCCCGCAGAGCAGTGAGGCCGTCCCGAACCAGACCACACCGATCACGAACACGCGGCGACGCCCGTACCGGTCGCCCAGCGAGCCGCCCAGCAGGATCAGCGAGGCCAGCGTCAGGGTGTACGCGTTGACCGTCCACTGCAGACCCGCGAAGCCCGCGTCGAGCTCGGTGCCGATCTCCCGCAGGGCGATGTGCACGACGGTGGCGTCGAGCATGGCCAGGCCGGACCCGAGCACTGTCACCAGCAGCACCCAACGGCCGCGCGCGGTCCCCATCCGCAGCGCCTCGCCGTGTCCGTCGTCGACGGGTCCGGACGTCATGGTGCTCCTGGGTCGTGGGAGGCGTGGCAGGCCACTGTCGCAACGTACCTGCGCGACCGCGCCGGGGACAGGCCGCGCCGTGAGGAGGTGCGACCGGCGGCAAGGGGCACGTGCGGTCCGACGTCCGTACACTGGCGGGCGTGCCTGACTCCCTGACCGTCATCGTGCTGGCTGCCGGCGCCGGCACCCGCATGAAGTCCCGCCGCGCCAAGGTCCTGCACGAGATCGGCGGTCGGAGCCTCGTGGGCCACGCCGTGCACGCCGTGCGTGGGATCGGCGCCTCCCGCATCGTGGCCGTCGTGGGCCACGACCGGGAACAGGTCTCCGAGGCCGTCGACGGGCTCGGCGAGGACATCGTGCAGGCGGTGCAGGAGGAGCAGCGCGGCACCGGCCACGCCGTCCAGGTGGCCCTGGACGCCCTCGACGGACCGGCGCCGGAGGGCACCGTCCTCATCACCTACGCCGACGTCCCGCTGCTGGAGTCCGCGACGCTGACCGATCTGCTCATCGAGCACCGTGCCGCCGAGCGCGCCGTCACGATCCTGTCCGCGGAGCCGTCCGACCCCACCGGCTACGGCCGCATCGTCCGGGACTCCCGCGGAACGGTCACCGCCATCCGCGAGCACAAGGACGCCAGCGACGACGAGCGCGCGATCCGCGAGATCAACAGCGGCATCCTCGCCGTCGACGCTGCCTTCCTGCGGCACGCCGTCGACCGCCTCGACGCCGACAACGCCCAGGGCGAGCTCTACCTCACCGACATCGTCGCGCGGGCCGTCGCCGAGGGCCGCCCCGTCGGTGCGCACGTGCTCGAGGACGTCTGGCAGACCGAGGGCGTCAACGACCGGGCCCAGCTGGCCGACGTCGGCGCCGAGCTCAACCGCCGCACCGCCCGACACTGGATGCGCGAGGGCGTCACGATCGTCGATCCCGCCACCACCTGGATCGACTCCGCCGTGACGCTGGAGCCCGACGTCACGTTGCTGCCCGGCACCCAGCTGCTCGGGGCCACGACGGTCGCCACCGGCGCCACGATCGGCCCCGACACGACGCTGCGCAACGTGGAGGTCGGGGCAGGGGCCACCGTCGTCCGCACGCACGGCAACGACGCCGTCGTCGGCGCGGAGGCCACCGTCGGACCGTTCGCCTACCTCCGCCCGGCCGCCGAGCTGGCCGA
>JBQGDU010000511.1:0-2282 GCA_052039245.1 Aeromicrobium sp.
GTGCCCTCGGCCAGCGCCTTCTCGAGCGCGTCGACGATCCGCGGGTTCACCTCGTCGAAGACCGTGGCCTCCTCGGCCAGGCCGCGCGCGTGCACCTCGGGACCGGTGATGATCTTGCCGGTGGTGGAGTCGACCACCGTCACGATCGAGATGAAGCCCTCGTCGCGCAGGATGCGGCGGTCCTTCAGCTCGGAGTCGGTGATCTCGCCGACCGACGAGCCGTCCACGTAGACGTAGCCGCAGTCGACTGCGCCCACGATCGAGGCGTGACCGTCGACGAGGTCGACGACGTACCCGTCCTCGGCCAGCAGAACGTTGGGCACGCCTGTCTTGGTGGCGAGGGCGCCGTTGGCGTGCAGGTGTCGGATCTCGCCGTGCACCGGCATGACGTTGGTGGGCTGGACGATGTTGTAGCAGTAGAGCAGCTCTCCGGCGGACGCGTGCCCGGAGACGTGCACGAGAGCGTTGCCCTTGTGCACGACACGGGCGCCGAGCTTGGTGAGGCCGTCGATCACGCGGTAGATCGCGTTCTCGTTGCCGGGGATCAGCGAGGAGGCCATCAGCACGGTGTCCCCGGGTTCCAGGCTCACCTGCTGGTGACTGTTGTTGGCCATCCGCGACAGCGCCGCCATCGGCTCGCCCTGCGAGCCGGTGGACATCAGCACCATCTTGTGCGGGGGCGCCGCGTCGATCTTGTCGACGACGACGCCGTCCGGCACGTGGAGGTAGCCCAGCTCGCGGGCGATCTGCATGTTCCGCACCATCGAGCGTCCCACGTAGGCGACCTTGCGCCCGTGCTTGGCCGCGGCATCGATGACCTGCTGGACGCGGTGGATGTGCGAGGCGAACGACGCCACGATGATCCGTTGCGTGCTCGTGGCGAAGACGTTGTCGATGGCCGGCGTGATGTCGCGCTCGGCCACGGTGAAGCCCGGGACCTCGGCGTTGGTGGAGTCGGTGAGGAACAGGTCGACCCCCTGCTCCCCGAGCCGGGCGAAGGCTCGAAGGTCGGTGATGCGACCGTCCAGGGGCAGCTGGTCCATCTTGAAGTCGCCGGTGTGCAGGGCGACGCCGGCCGGCGTGGTGATCGCGACGGCGAGCGCGTCCGGGATCGAATGGTTCACGGCCACGAACTCGCAGGAGAACGGTCCGAGCTCGAGGACGTCACCTTCGGAGACCTCGTGCCGCGGCGCCTCCTTGAGCTTGTGCTCCTTCAGCTTCGGGCTCACCAGCGCGAGCGTCAGCTTGGACCCGATGACCGGGATCGACCCGCGCTCGCGCAGCAGGAAGGGCACACCGCCGATGTGATCCTCGTGGCCGTGCGTCAGGACGATGCCGACGACGTCGTCGAGCCGGTCGCGGATGGGTCCGAAGTCCGGCAGGATCAGGTCGACGCCGGGGTGGTTCTCCTCCGGGAACAGCACGCCGCAGTCGACGACCAGCAGCTTGCCGCCGAACTCGAAGACGGTCATGTTGCGACCGACCTCGCCGAGACCGCCGAGCGGGATGACCCGCAGGGCGTCGGGAGCGAGGGGGCCGGGCTCGGAGAGCTCGAGGTGCATGTGACTCATGGAGGTTCTCAGTTCGTGAGGAGGCCCGCACCGACCAAGGCGTCGCGCACGATGGCGACCTCGTCCTCGGTGGCGGCGGGAAGCGGAGCACGCACGGTGCGGTGGTCGATGACGCCCAGGAGCTCCAACGCTGCCTTGGACATGATGGCGCCCTGCGTGATCGTCATCAGGGCACGCACGACGGGGAGGAGCCGGTCGTTGAGCTCGCGCGCCAGGACGAGGTCGCCGGCGTCGACCGCCGCGACCATGTCTGCGTACTGGCGGGCCGCGACGTGGCCGACGACGCTCACGACGCCCGAGGCGCCGACGGCCAACCAGGCGAGGTTGAGCGCGTCGTCGCCGGAGTAGAGACGAAGTCCGGTCTCACGCATCAGCCAGGCGCCGCGCTCCAGATCACCGACGGCGTCCTTCATCGCGACGACGAGCGGGTTCTCCACGAGCTCCAGATACGTCGGCTCGGCGATCTGCACCGCGGTGCGGCTGGGAATGTCGTACAGCAGCACCGGCACGTCCCCTCCCGCGTCGGCGATGGTGTTCACGTGCGCGACGATCCCCGACTGCGGCGGCTTGCTGTAGTACGGGGTGACCACGAGCAGCCCGTCGGCGCCAGCGGCCGAGGCCTGCCGGGCCAGCTGGACGCTGTGGCGAGTGTCGTTGGTGCCGACGCCCGCCACGACGCTGGCACGATCGCCCACCGCCTCGATCACCGCC
>JBQGDU010000512.1:0-4603 GCA_052039245.1 Aeromicrobium sp.
GACCTGCAGAGCCAGGACGAGGCGATAGGTGCCGAGCCTCACGATCTGGTCGACCGCGTCCTCGATGGAGAAGGTGCCACCCTTCTCGAGGGTCTCCAGGACGTCGTCGGCGCCCTCGCCCACGTCCCGAGTGATCGCCCCTGGGAGCGGGTCCTCGTCGGAGGCCGGGAGACCACGACGTTCCAGACGACTCACCGTCGACTCGCTCTCGACGGCGACGCGGTCCAGCAGCGCACGGAGCCGGGCACGCTTCTGCTCGTCCGAGGTCTCCTCATCCGCCAGGACGGCCCGGGCGATGTGTGCGAGGGCGACCTGCGCCGCCACGACCTGCTGACCGGACGATCTCGACTCCCGAGTGGTCGACCGCGCCGCAGCGTGCGCCATCGTGGCCATCTGCAGGCGCATCCCGTCGGCCAGCTCGGCGAACGACTCATCGCTCACGAGTGCGAGATCGAGCACAGGGCCGATCCATCGCTCGTCGACGAAAGGGATCGCCCCCACCGTTCCCAAGCCGTCGATGGTCCGGGTGGCGACGTCGGGTCGTTCCACCCCCAGTGACGCGGCGCCGCCGATCCACGTCACGGAGTAGGTGCTGAGGAGGTGTGCCAGGTGCACCGCGGCGTCGGCGGCCTCGTCGGAGGCGAGGGCGGAGCGGAGGTCCGGCAGGTTCTCGTTCGCGGACAGCGCGCGATAGACCCGGGCGACGGTGAGCGCGGCCGGGTTCGCTCGGCCGGCGCGGTCCGGGGCCGCTTCCTCGGTGACGCTCCTGATGGTGGTGGCGAGGTCGAGGTGGGTGAAGACGAGGACCGCGGCCTCGGGGGAGAGCTCCGCGTCGCGCAGGTAGGCGTAGAGCGCGCCGGTGCGTCCGTCGCCGCGATCGAGGTCGTCCATCGTCCAGGCGGGCAGCAGGTCGGACTCCTCAGGATCAGCGATCGCCTCCGGATCGTTGAAGTCCTCCCGCGCGTCGTCGTAGGAGACGGCCCCGGAGAACGGGCGGGCGAGGACGAACACGAGGATCGACGCCAGCACGAGGACCGCGGCTCCCCCGAGCAAGGGCGCGCGACGATTGCGCAGCATGCGGGCATGATGCCACGCCGGTCGAACCGCAGCCACGGACGGGAGCCACCAGGGGGCGTCTATCCTCGAGATGCCCGCCCCAGAGGGTGATCGTCCTGTACCCCACCTCCGGAGAGGTCCGATGGCTCGCCTGATCGCCGCGATGTCCGGCGGCGTCGACTCCGCGGTCGCCGCGGCCCGCGCTGTCGATGCCGGGCACGACGTCACGGGTGTCCACCTCGCCCTGAGCCGCAACCCGCGCTCGTACCGTTCCGGTGCTCGCGGGTGCTGCTCCATCGAGGACTCCTCCGACGCCCGTCGCGCGGCCGACGTGCTCGGCATCGCGTTCTACGTGTGGGACATGAGCGAGGAGTTCGCCGACGAGGTCGTCGACGACTTCGTCAGCGAGTACGCAGCGGGTCGTACGCCCAACCCGTGCCTGCGCTGCAACGAGAAGATCAAGTTCGCGGCCGTGCTCGAGCGCGCCCTCGCCCTCGGCTTCGACGGCGTCGTCACCGGACACTCCGCCCAGCTCCGGGAGAGTCCGGACGGCATCGAGATGCACCGGGCCCTCGACCACGGCAAGGACCAGTCGTACGTCCTCGGGGTGCTCACCCAGGAGCAGCTCGCGCACTCGCACTTCCCGCTCGGCGGTTCGCGCAAGCCCGACGTGCGTGCCGAGGCCGAGCACCGCGGCCTGCAGGTGGCGCACAAGCCGGACAGCCACGACATCTGCTTCGTCGCCGACGGCGACAACGCCGGATGGCTCGCCGACAAGCTCGGCCCGCGTCCGGGCGAGGTCGTGGACGAGGAGGGCCGGGTCCTGCGTGAGCACGACGGCGCCTACGCATTCACGATCGGCCAGCGTCGGGGACTGCGGCTCGGTGTCCCGGCCGACGACGGCAAGCCGCGCTTCGTGCTCGACATCGAGCCGGTCAGCGGCACCGTCACGGTCGGTCCGCGCGACCACCTCGCCGTCGACGCCCTGGAGGGCATCAAGCCACTGTGGTGCAGCTCGGCGCCGGTCGGGCGGCTCGAGTGCACGGTGCAACTGCGGGCGCACGGCGACGAGCACGCGGCCGTCGTCGAGGTCGACGCCGGCTCCGTGCGGGTCGACCTCCTCGATCCCGCCGAAGGCATCGCTCCGGGGCAGGCCGTCGTGATCTACGACGGCACCCGTGTGGTCGGCTCGGCCCCCATCAGCCGGACGCACCGAGCCGCGGGTCTCAGCCGGTGAGAGCAACGGGCGTCGGGTCGATGCCTGGTGAGGATCTGGCGGAGACGCTCAAGGTCGTGCGAGGCGAGCTCGGCGGGTCGCTGTTCGTGCCCGAGCTGCCGGCGCGCGGTGTGCACGCCGGCACGGTCGGTCGCTCACTCGCGCTGCTCGACGGACTGGCCGCCGACCTCCAGCCGTCCGGATGGCGGCTGGCCGACGGTCCGGGCGTCGACCTGCGGCGCGCCCGGTCACTCCTGGCGCAGGACCTCGACGTCCTCGAGGAGCACTGGCACGACGTCGGCTCGCAGGACGGCGTCGTGCTCAAGCAGCAGGTGGCCGGACCGTGGACCCTCGCCTCCACCGTGGAGCTGCCGCGTGGAGAGCGGGTGCTCTCCGACCACGGGGCGCGCCGTGAGCTGGCCGAGTCGCTCGCGGCCGGCCTCGTCGACCACCTCGCCGACCTGGGACGACGCCTGCCCGGAGCCGAGCTCGTCGTGCAGGTGGACGAGCCGTCGCTGCCGGCCGTGCTGGCGGCGCAGGTGCCCACCGCGAGCGGGTTCGGCAGGCACCGCACCGTCCATCCACCCGAGGCCGACGCGCTGCTCCGTCTGCTCGTCGAGGCCGCGCGTGAGGCCGGAGCGCGACCCGTCGTGCACTCGTGCGCGCCGGACGTCCCGGTCGCGCTGCTGGCGGGGGCGGGGTTCGAGGCCGTCTCGTTCGACCTCGGGCTCGCGGCGCCGGACGACCGTTGGGCGGAGGCGTTCGAGGCCGGTACGGACCTGTGGATCGGGGCCGTTCCCGCCGTGCCGGGCCAGGGGGCCGTCATGGGGGAGAGAGCCGTGCGGGAGCGACTGGAACGCTTCGCGGACCGGATCGGCGCCGACCTCCGGGCCGAGTCCGAGAGATTCGTGCTCACGCCGTCCTGCGGGCTGGCCGGTGCCGACCCGCAGGGAGCGCGGCACTGCCTCGCGACGCTCGCGCGCATCGCCGACGACCACTCGGGCTGACGCGCCCTCAGACCACCTGGTCGCGGCGCGGCCGGGTGCCGAGACGGATCGTGCCGAAGCCGGCGACCACGAGCAGGGCGCTGATGAGGTGCATGGGCCGGAAGCCCGCCAGCCCGTCCGTGACCACGAACACCACCACACCGGCCACGACGAGGACGGTGCCGAGCAGGGCCAGGATCACGCGCTGAGGGCGGGTGGGGGGAGCCATGCGTCCATCGTCGCAAACGCGCGGCGATGCGCAGCGCGGCCGGGCGCCCCCTGTCGGTGAACGCCGATATCGTCGGACGCATGGCGAGCGAGGAGACCTCCGGGACGCACGAGCTGACCCTCGACCAGGCACGGTCCGAGGCGGCCGAGCTGGTCGAGCGGATCGAGGAGGCGCGGGACTCGTACTACGGGCGGGACACGTCCGTCGTCGACGACGGCACGTACGACGGCTGGATGCAGCGGCTCGAGGAGATCGAGCGGCGCCATCCGCAGGTGCAGGGGCAGGACTCCCCGACGCTCAACGTGGGAGCCGCCGCCGGATCCGAGCTCGCCCCCATCACCCACGCCGAGCGCAAGCTCAGCCTGGACAACGTCTTCTCCTCCGAGGAGCTGCGGGCTTGGTGCGCCAAGACCCAGGAGGCGTCCGGTCGGGCCGTCGCGTGGCTCACCGAGGCCAAGATCGACGGTCTCGCCATCTCGCTGCGCTACGAGCACGGACGTCTCGTCACGGCCGCCACCCGAGGGGACGGTCGCATCGGCGAGGACGTCACCACCAACGCCGTGAGGGTCGCGGGGTTGCCACGCGAGCTGGAGGGCACGGGCCATCCCCGGCTCGTGGAGGTGCGCGGCGAGGTGTTCATCGGCGTCGAGGCGTTCCGCGGACTCAACGCGCTGCAGGCCGAGCTGCGCGAGCGAGCCGTCGCCGCCGCCACCGGACGCGGCGTGCCGACCGAGCGCGCCGAGGCCAGCGCCAAGCGTCGCTTCCCCGCCTTCGCCAACCCGCGCAATGCCGCCAGTGGTGGACTGCGGCAGCTGCTCTCCAAGAAGGAGGGCCTTGAGCTGGAGGCCGGTGAGGCACGGATCGAGGCGCTCGGGCTGTACGTGCACGGCATCGGCGCCTGGGACGACCCGCCCGTCGCCAGCCAGAGCGAGATCTACGACCTCCTGGCCTCGTGGGGACTCCCGGTCAGCCCCCACAGTCGCGTCTTAACCGACGTCGACGCCATCGTCGCCCGCATCGAGGAGCTGAACGCCCTGCAGGCGCGCCTGCGGGAACGTGTGATCGCCGACGCCGCCGCGCGGCCGCGCTACGACGAGGAGAAGGCCCAGAAGAGCG
>JBQGDU010000513.1:0-5113 GCA_052039245.1 Aeromicrobium sp.
GCACCGGCAGTGACGGTGGCGCCAGCACCGGCGGCATCATCACCAGCGAGGCACCCGTCCACGTGTCCAACGTGATGCTCGTGGTCGATGCCGACGGTGACAAGACCACCTCTCGCGTCGGCTACCGCCGCGACGAGGTCACCAAGACCCGTACCGACGGGTCCACGTACTCCGCGCACCGCAGCGTGCGCGTCGCCAGCAGGACCGGGACGGAGATCTGAGCATGGCTGAGACAGCTACGGCGCCTCGACTGAAGGCGAAGTACCGCGAGGACGTCCTCCCGGTGCTGCAGCAGGAGTTCGAGATCAAGAACGTCATGCAGGTCCCGGGCCTGACCAAGATCGTCGTCAACATGGGCGTCGGTGAGGCGGCCCGTGACGGCAAGCTGATCGAGGGCGCCCTGCGCGACCTCACGGCCATCACCGGCCAGAAGCCGCAGGTGACCAAGGCCCGCAAGTCCATCGCGCAGTTCAAGCTGCGCGAGGGCATGCCGATCGGTGCGCACGTGACGCTGTGCGGCGACCGCATGTGGGAGTTCCTCGACCGTCTGCTGACGCTCGCGCTCCCTCGCATCCGTGACTTCCGCGGCCTGAGCCCGAAGCAGTTCGACGGACGCGGGAACTACACGTTCGGCCTGACCGAGCAGGTCATGTTCCACGAGATCAACCAGGACAAGATCGATCGTTCGCGGGGCATGGACATCACGGTCGTCACCACGGCCACGAACGACGACGAGGGTCGCGCGCTGCTCAAGCAGCTCGGCTTCCCCTTCAAGGAGAACTGACATGGCGAAGACCGGTCTGAAGAACAAGGCGGCTCGCAAGCCCAAGTTCAACGTTCGCGGCTACACCCGCTGCCAGCGGTGCGGGCGTCCGCGTTCGGTCTACAAGAAGTTCGGCCTGTGCCGCATCTGCCTGCGCGAGATGGCGCACCGCGGCGAGCTGCCGGGCATCACCAAGAGCAGCTGGTAACCACACCCTGACGTTGTAGGTCCCCTCCCACTCCTCGGTCCGCCGGGAGGACGAGAAGGAAACCGCAGCGAGAACGGAACGACACACATGACGATGACCGACCCGATCGCGGACCTGCTCACGCGGATCCGCAACGGCAACCAGGCGTTCCACGACGAGATCGTGGCGCCCTACAGCAAGCTCAAGGAGGGCGTCGTCGCCCTGCTGAAGCAGGAGGGCTACATCACCGACTACTCCGTCGCCGAGCCCGGCGAGGGAGAGGTCGGCAAGACCCTCCACGTCACCCTCAAGTACGGCCCGCAGCGCGAGCGCTCGATCGCCGGCATCCGCCGCATCAGCAAGCCCGGTCTGCGCGTCTACGCCAAGTCCACGAACCTGCCCAAGGTGCTCGGTGGACTCGGCGTCGCCATCATCTCGACCAGCCAGGGTCTGCTCACGGACCGTCAGGCCACGACCAAGAACGTAGGCGGAGAAGTCCTCGCCTACGTCTGGTGAGACCGGAAGGAGACGAACATGTCGCGAATCGGCAAGCTGCCCGTCGCCGTCCCGTCCGGCGTCGAGGTGACCATCGAGGGTCAGGACGTCCGCGTCAAGGGCCCCAAGGGCGAGCTCTCGCACACCGTGGCCGAGCCGATCACCGTCTCGCGCGGTGAGGACGGCAGCCTGGACGTGCAGCGTCCCGACGACGAGCGTGAGAGCAAGGCCCTGCACGGGCTGAGCCGCACCCTCATCAACAACATGGTCATCGGTGTCACCGACGGCTATGAGAAGAAGCTGGAGATCGTGGGCGTCGGCTACCGCGTGCTCGCCAAGGGCCCGTCGGCCGTCGAGCTGAACCTCGGGTTCAGCCACCCGGTGCCGTTCGAGGCGCCCGAGGGCATCACGTTCACCGTGGAGTCCCCGACGAAGATGACGGTCTCCGGCATCGACAAGCAGGCCGTCGGCGAGGTCGCCGCGAACATCCGCAAGATCCGCAAGCCTGAGCCCTACAAGGGCAAGGGCGTGCGCTACGCCGGTGAGCGCGTCCTGCGCAAGGCTGGAAAGGCTGGTAAGTGATGGCCATCTCGATCAAGCAGGTCAAGGGCCGCTCGAGCCGTGCCACGTCGCGTGCTCGTCGCCAGATCCGTGGCCGCAAGAAGCTGCACGGGTCGCCCGAGCGTCCGCGTCTGGTCGTGACCCGATCCAGCAAGCACATCGTCGCTCAGGTCGTCAACGACCTCGAGGGTCACACGCTGGTCTCCGCCTCGACGCTCGAGGCGGACCTGCGGTCCCTGGACGGCGACAAGACCGCCAAGGCGCGTCGTGTCGGCGAGCTCGTCGCGGACCGTGCCAAGTCCGCCGGGATCGAGACCGTCGTCTTCGACCGCGCAGGCAACCGCTACGCCGGTCGCATCGCGGCTCTCGCCGACGGTGCCCGCGAGGGTGGACTGGAGTTCTGATGACCATGAACACGTTCAACTACGACATGGGGAGTGCCGCATGAGCACCCAGCAGCGCCGCGGTGGCGGCGATCGTCGCGGTGGTCGAGGAGACCGCGGCGGCGACAAGAGCAACTACATCGAGAAGGTCGTCACGATCAACCGTGTCGCCAAGGTGGTCAAGGGTGGCCGTCGCTTCAGCTTCACCGCCCTCGTGATCGTCGGCGACGGTGACGGACAGGTCGGCGTCGGCTACGGCAAGGCCAAGGAGGTCCCCACGGCGATCT
Source organism: Aeromicrobium sp. (assembly GCA_052039245.1). GTDB lineage: Bacteria > Actinomycetota > Actinomycetes > Propionibacteriales > Nocardioidaceae > Aeromicrobium. The sequence continues at coordinate 2,677 of JBQGDU010000513.1, forward strand.
CCAAGGGTGTCGAGGAGGCGAAGAAGAGCTTCTTCCGCGTCCCGCGCATCCAGGGCACCATCCCGCACCCGGTGACGGGCGAGAAGGCCGCTGGCGTGGTCTTCCTGCGCCCGGCATCGCCCGGTACCGGCGTCATCGCCGGTGGCCCGGTGCGCGCGGTGCTCGAGGCCGCCGGCGTCCACGACGTCCTGAGCAAGTCGCTCGGCTCCTCCAACGCCATCAACATCGTCCACGCGACGGTGGCTGCCCTCAAGGGCCTGGAGTCGCCGGAGGCTGTCGCCAGCCGTCGCGGTCTCTCCGTCGAGGACGTGGCTCCGGCCGCGTTGCTCAAGGCCGAGGCTGCGGGCGTCGAGGAGGCCAAGGCCGAGGAGGCCCAGCAGGCCGCCACAGGGGCTGGTGTCTGATGGCACGGCTCGAGGTCACCCAGATCCGTTCGGCGATCGGTCGCCAGGAGAGCCAGCGCGGGACCCTGCGCTCGCTCGGCCTGAAGCGCATCGGTGACGTCGTCGTCAAGGACGACCGTCCGGAGATCCGCGGCATGGTCGAGGCCATCCCGCATCTCGTGGACGTCAAGGAGGTTGATTGACATGGCGCTGAAGCTCCATCACCTGCGCCCCGCTCCGGGCGCCAAGACCGCCAAGACCCGCGTGGGTCGCGGTGAGGCGTCCAAGGGCAAGACCGCCGGCCGCGGCACCAAGGGCACCAAGGCCCGTTACCAGGTGCCGCACGGCTTCGAGGGCGGTCAGATCCCGATCCACATGCGACTGCCCAAGCTGAAGGGGTTCACCAACCCCTTCCGTGAGGAGTTCCAGGTGGTCAACGTCGAGCGGATCGCCACGCTCTTCCCGCAGGGCGGCGCCGTCGACGTCGACGCCCTGGTCGACGCCGGAGCGGTCCGCAAGGGCCAGCTCGTCAAGGTGCTCGGCGAAGGTGAGCTGGGTGTCGCGGTGCAGGTCACCGCGCACAAGTTCTCCGGTTCGGCACGCAGCAAGATCGAGGCCGCCGGCGGGAGCGTCACCGAGCTGTGACGCGTTCCCGCAGTGGGGGCTGAACGCCCTGACGACGAGGTTCTCCTTCGGAGGACCTCGTCGTCGCGTCTCGGGGGTCCGTCTCAGACGCCCGGCGCAACCGGCACGCAACAGCGGCCGTGAGAGAACTGACTGTTAGAGTCGCGGGGGCTTCGCCCGGCCCCACGATCGAGGAGGACACTGGTGCTCAGCGCCTTCGTGAATGCGTTCAGGACGCCCGACCTGCGGCGCAAGATGCTGTTCGTCCTCGGCATCATCGTGCTGTTCCGGCTGGGTTCGACGCTTCCCGCGCCGGGCATCAACGTCCCCAACGTCCAGACGTGTGTCGACGCGGCGTCCCAGGGTGACAACAGCAGCCTGTTCGCGCTCATCAACCTGTTCTCCGGTGGTGCGCTGCTGCAGCTGACGGTCTTCGCGCTCGGCATCATGCCGTACATCACCGCCAGCATCATCCTGCAGCTGCTCGTCGTGGTCATCCCTCGGCTGGAGGCCCTCAAGAAGGAGGGCCAGGCCGGACAGGCCAAGATCACGCAGTACACGCGCTACCTGACGCTGGGTCTGGCCATCCTGCAGGCCACCGGCATCGTGGCTCTCGCCCGTTCCGGCAACCTCTTCGGCGGCGCCTGCAACCTGGACCTGCTGTACAACATGGACAGCATCCCGGCGTTCCTGCTGATCGTCCTCACCATGGTCGCCGGTACCGCCGTGATCATGTGGATGGGCGAGCTCATCACCGACCGCGGCGTCGGCAACGGCATGTCCATCCTGATCTTCACGCAGGTGGTCGCGACCTTCCCCGGAGCGCTCTGGCAGGTTCGCCAGACCAACGGCGTCACCACGTTCAGCGTCGTCATCGCCGTCGGCCTCGTGATCGTCGCCGCCGTGATCTTCATGGAGCAGGCCCAGCGACGCATCCCCGTGCAGTACGCCAAGCGGATGGTGGGGCGCCGGATGTTCGGCGGCTCGTCGACGTACATCCCGCTCAAGGTCAACCAGGCCGGCATCATCCCGGTCATCTTCGCCTCGAGCCTGCTGTACCTGCCGGCGCTGTACGCGCAGTTCCAGCCGGAGAGCTCCTACGCCTCCTGGATCAACGACCACTTCGTGCGCGGTGACCACCCGTACTACATGATCACGTACTTCGCGCTGATCGTGTTCTTCACCTACTTCTACGTCTCGATCACCTTCAACCCGGAGGAGGTCGCGGACAACATGCGCAAGTACGGCGGCTTCATCCCCGGCATCCGGGCCGGACGTCCGACGCAGGACTACCTGGCGTACGTCCTGAGCCGCATCACCGCCCCCGGCGCGCTCTACCTGGGCGTCGTGGCGCTCATCCCGATGGCCGCCGTGGCGCTGCTGGACGCCAGCCAGAACTTCCCGTTCGGGGGAACCTCGATCCTGATCAT
>JBQGDU010000514.1:0-4382 GCA_052039245.1 Aeromicrobium sp.
AACGCGGCGGAGGCGTCCGCCTCGAGCGCCGCGGCATGCTCACCGAGATCCTGGCCCACACAGAAGTGCGAGCCGGCCCCGGTGAGGATGACAGCTCGCACCGAGGCATCGGCTGCGACGTCGGCGAGCGCGTCCCTGAGCGCCACCTTCGTCGCGGCGTCCAAGGCGTTGCGGCGGTCGACGCGGTCGATCGTCACCGTCGCCACTGCGCCTTCTCGTCGGACGTCAACCGGGGCAGTCGGGTCGGACATGAGGGTCCTCTCGTCAAGAATAACTGATCGTTCGGTCAGTAGATCAGTTCGATGCTTTCTGCGCCACCACGTCAGGTGCTCGGCCTCTCGACCGCCCCGCCGTCACGGACACGATGGTCGAGGACGAAGGACGTCCGGAGAAGCTCGCGTACGCACTGCTGCCCGGCACTGGCGTCGTCACGGTCCGGAACGAGCAGCACCAGCCCAGGACGACCGTCCAGCCAGCAGCCTCGTTGAGCCGCGCGGGTGATGCAGGGTCAGCGCCGGTCATCCAGCGTCACTCCGCAGTCGTCGGGCTCTACCTGGTCGTCGACACCGCCGTACTGCGCCTTGACGGCGGCCGTGTCGGCACCGAGCAGGGCGGCCGGCGACGCGGCCTCGGGCGGCGTGCGCCCGAAAGTCACCGGCATCCCGGGCTGGCGCAACAGACCGAGCACCGGATGGTCGACGGCCTCGAAGACTCCGCTCGCGATCGACTGTGGCGTGCGCGCCACCTCGTCGATGCTCATGACCGGCGTCGCGGGGATGTCGAGCGCGTCGAAGGTCCGCAGCCACTCCTCGGTCGAGCGAGCGGGCAGGACCTCGGCCACGAGCGCGTACAGCTCGTCGATGTTGAGCGTGCGGCCGCCGATCGTCCGGAAACGCTCGTCGGAAAGCAGATCGGGTCGATCGATGAGCCTGAAGAAGTCCGTCCAGTGGCGGTCGGTGTAGACCATCACGGCGATGTAGCCGTCCGCGGTCCGGTACGGGCGACGGTGCGGGGACTCCATGCGCGCGTAGCCGTGCGGTCCGAGTGGCGGGTCGAACACGGTTCCACCCTGCTGGTCCATCGCGGTGAAAGCCGCCATGGTCTCGTACATCGGCACCGAGACGGACTGCCCCTGCCCGGAGCCGTTGCGCTCGTGGAGTGCCGCGAGGATGCCGGTCACCGCGAAGACACCGACGGTCTTGTCGGCGATCGGGCTCTTGACGTACGTCGGCGGGACCCCCGTCGTCCCGCCCTGCATCGACGCGACCCCCGCCGCCGCCTGGATGGTGTCGTCGTACGCGGGCTTGTCCCGCCACGGTCCGCGCTGATCGAAGCCGTGCATCGAGCAGTACACGAGACGGGGGTTCGACGCGGCCAACGACTCGTAGGACAACCCCAGCTTCCTGGCCGAGGCAGGGCGCAGGTTGTGGCTGAACACATCAGCCTCGGCGATCATCGCGCGGAGGACCGAGGCGTCGGCAGGGTCGGTCACGTCGAGCACGGCGCTGCGCTTGCCGCGGTTGAAGTTGACGTAGAAGTCACCGAGACCGTGGCCGGAACGGTCGGCGATGTCGCGGGCGATGTCACCCCCGGGACGCTCCACCTTGACCACGTCCGCACCGAGCTGCGCCAGGAGCAGCCCGCAGTAGGGCCCCATGAGCGTCGTGCTCATGTCGACGACGCGCAGGCCCGCGAGCGGGCCTCGCTCGAGGGAGCTCATCGGGTCACCGCCGAGTCGTCGGCGATGATCGACCAGAGGGCGTCAGGACCGGCGGCGCGGACGCGCTCACCCAGTCGTCTCGCCCAGTAGCTCTCCGACCCGTTCTCCTCGCGCCAGCTCCACAGCCTCGTCGTGAGGTGGCCGAGCTCGTACTCCTTGGTCATGCCGATGGCTCCCGTCGCCTGGTGGGTGGATGCTGCTACCAGCCCCGCCGCACGCGACGAGACGATCTTCGCCGACGCTGCCTCGACGAGACAGTCCAGCGGCCGGAACGTCATGGCCAGTGCCGCGCTGCGGGAGGCGACCTGCGCTGCGCGCACGTGCTCCGCCGCCCTGACCACGTGGGCCTGGACCGGCTGGAACCGGCTGATCGGCCTGCCGAACTGCAGGCGTTCGTTCGTGTAGCGGATGGTGAGCTCGACGGCACGCGCCGCGGCGCCGGACATGAGCGAGGCACGGGTGAGCGCGGCCCGAGCCAGCAGCTCATCAGTCGTGAACGGGAGTGGTCGCTCGGCCACGGCGGCAGCGGTCCTGTCGAGGGCCACGGTGTCGCGCCGTTCACCGGCCAGGTTGCGACCCTCGTCGATCGTCGCCCCGGACGGGTCGACGGACGCCACCAGCGGTCCCTCGGGTGACGTCAGCACGAAGACGATCCGCTCCACGTCTTGCGCCCAAGGGACTCTGCGAACGGTCCCTGTCAGCGCGTCCCCCACGATCTCGACGTCCGGGGCGAGCGCGAACGTCATTGGACCAGCGGGCACCGGAAGGCCGACCATCTCCAGCAGCCAGGTGGCCAGGATGCCGGACTCGGCCACCGGGCCTCGCACGACGTGCCGACCGGCTTGCTCGACGATCGCGAGGGCCTCCGCGAGGGTCGCCCCGTCACCCGGCGGCGTGGGGGCGAACAGGTAGCCGCCGTCGAATAAGGACTTCCATCCGGGCCCCAGGCCATCAGAGGACACGACGTCATGACGACCGGACGAGATGCCGGCCAACAGGGAGTCGGCGGCCTCGCGCACCATCTCGGCGTCCTGCCAGCAGTCCTCCCACGGTGTCGTCACCATCGCGCTCCCTCCAGTCCCTTCGACGCGACGCTTCTCAGCACCTCGGTCGTTCCTCCGCGGATCGTGAACGACGGTCCCGTCGCGATGGCCTCGGCGAGCAGACTTTCGAACAGGTCGCTCGACGTGGGATCCGGCTCGATCTCGGAGACCTCGCGCAGAGTCTCGACGATCTCCTGCTCCAGCGTGGTGCCGAGATCCTTGACGAGCGCTGCCTCCTGAGAGGGCATCGCCCCGTCATCAATGGACCGGGCGACGGAGAGGCCGAGCCGACGGACCGCCCACAGCATCGCCGTGATGCGTCCGAGGGTCGCGGCATCGCCCTGGCTCGCCCTGCGGACGAACTCCACGAGCGGACCCATGACCGTCAGGTAGCGGTCCGGCCCGGAACGCTCGTGCGCAAGTTCCGACGTCACCTGCTCCCAACCGGCACCGATCTGCCCGACGACGCAGTCGTCCGGGACGTACACGTCCTGGAGCACCACCTCGTTGAAGTGATGATTGCCGTCGAGGTACTCGATCGGGCGGATCGAGACACCGGGCGCCGACAGGTCCACGATCATCTGCGACAGTCCTCGGTGGCGGTCGTCGTCAGCGGATGTGCGACACAGCGTGACCATGAAATGGCTGAGGTGGGCGTAGGTGGTCCACACCTTCGTTCCGTTGAGCACCCAGCCTCCACGCCCGTCTCTGTGCGCCGTCGTGCGCACCGACGCGAGGTCGGATCCGGCATCCGGCTCACTCATGCCGAGCGCGAAGAACCACTCACCGGAGGCGATCCGTGGCAAGTACGTCGCACGCTGGTCCTCCGTGCCGTACTTCAGGATCATGGAGGCGGTCTGCCGGTCGGCCGCCCAGTGCGCGCCGATCGGCGCCCCCGCCGCGAGCAGCTCCTCGGCGACGACGTAGCGGTCCACGACCGATGCCCCGGCACCTCCGTACGCCTCCGGGACGGTCATCGCCACCCATCCACGTTCTCCCAGCGCCCGGCTGAACTCAGGATCGTGACGGGCCGCGAAACCCAGACCGGGCCGGTGGTCCGACGGGAGCGTCGCACGCAGGAACTCGCGCACGGATGAGCGGAGCCGGCGCTCATGATCGGTGGGCTCGATGGGACGAAAGATCATCTCGACTTCCTCGGGAGGCTGGGGTGAGGCGTGGTGGCGACGGCCGGAGCCGTGAGCGCGAAGAGGCGCCACCGGCGCTCGCTGCAGGTTAGAGCGAGACCAACTACTTACGCAATACCGTAATGTGTTCCGATATTACGTAACTGTGACGGCGCGTCAATTTCTCATGACAGGACTTCCGGCCACGCGACTCATCGTCTACGGTCGACGTAGTACGTGATTACGTAACTTATTCCCCTATTGCGAAACTACGTCCGAAGTGGCTATGGTCCACGTCACACAGGTCCACCCCCTAGGAGGGTCGTCCCGATCCCGTGACGAGGCGACCGCGGACCTGAACCCCGCACCAACACAGTTCCCGAAAGGTGACGCACCCATGACCGTCAGCCCCGCCCCCCACGACGCTCCGCCCCCCGCGCTCGACCACGACGTGATCGTCGTGGGCGCGGGCTTCAACGGCCTCTACCAGCTGCG
>JBQGDU010000515.1:0-2572 GCA_052039245.1 Aeromicrobium sp.
GGCGCGGGGGTCGGCGGGGGCTCGCTGGTGTACGCGAACACCCTCTACGAGCCGCTGGACGCGTTCTACGACGATCCTCAGTGGTCGCACATCACCGACTGGCGCGCTGAGCTGGCGCCGCACTACGACCAGGCTCGTCGCATGCTCGGTGTCACCACCTACCCGGGCCGCACCCGTCCCGACGAGCTCATGGAGCAGGTGGCTCACGACCTCGGCGTGGGGGAGACGGTCCACCCCTCCGAGGTCGGGGTCCTGTTCGGCTCGACACCAGGCGCGAAGGTCGCGGACCCGTTCTTCGGCGGTGCGGGACCGGAACGTCGCACGTGCACCGAGTGCGGCGCGTGCATGACGGGCTGCCGTCTGAACGCCAAGAACACCACGGTCAAGAACTACCTCCACCTCGCCGAGGGAGCCGGGGCGCAGGTCCATCCACTGACGACCGTCACCGGGGTCGAGCCGCGACCTGAGGGCGGCTACGTCGTGCGTACCCGAAGGACCGGCAATCGGCTGCGGCGCCGTTCGTTCACCGCCCAGCAGGTGGTCTTCGCCGGCAACGCCCTCAACACGCAGGACCTCCTGCACCGGTTGCGCTCCACCTCCTTGCCCGCCCTGTCCCCGCGGCTGGGAGAGCTGAGCCGGACCAACTCCGAGGCCGTGCTGTCCGCACGCTCGATGAGCCAGGACGCCGACCTGACGCCAGGTGTCGCCATCACGTCCTCCTTCCACCCGGACGACGTGACCCACATCGAGCCGGTCCGGTACGGCCGCGGCTCCGGGGCGCTGAGCCTGATGAACATGGCGCTGGCCGACCAGGACGGCCGGGGGTCCCAGCTGCGCCGGGTGCTCAGGGCCTACCGTCGGCTGGGGCTACGCAAGACGCTCCGCCTGCACGACCCCCGTCGCTGGGCCGAGCAGACGATCGTGGTGCTGGCGATGCAGTCCCTCGACAACTCGGTGACCACGTTCCTCACGCGAGGACTCCTCGGACGACGACTGACCAGCCGCCAGGGGACGGGGCAGCCGAATCCGGCCCGCATCCCGGTGGCGGACGAGGTCGCGAGCAACCTCGCCGACCGGATCGGCGGCGTCCCGGGAGGCTCCGTCGGCGAGCTGGCGGGCATCCCGCTGACGGCTCACTTCATCGGCGGCTGCGTCATCGGACGGACGCCGGACGAGGGCGTGATCGATCCGTTCCAGCGTCTGTTCGGCTACGAGGGCCTGCACGTCGCCGACGGTTCGGCCATCACCGCCAACCTCGGCGTGAATCCGTCCCTGACGATCGTGGCCCAGGCCGAGCGTGCGATGTCCATGTGGCCGAACCGTGGGGAGGTCGACCCTCGACCGGCCCTGGGGGAGCCGTACTTCCGGACGGCCCCCGTGGAGCCTCGCTCGCCCACGGTCCCGTCGAGTGCTCCGGGAGCGCTGCTCCTGCCGATTCCGCTCGTGCCCGGGCCTCCTGACACCATCGTCGGGTGAGACCCAAGACCCTCTTCGACGGACGCCCACGCCTCGACGCGGCGGTTCGGGTGCTCGCCCTGGCCGGATTCCTCGCCCTGCTCGCCTCGGCGGTGGTCACGGCCGACGCCCGGGTGGGTGCGCTGGCGATCGGCCTCGGTGCGTTCGCGGTCCGTGAGACGTACGAGCTGGACGCGGCCCGCGATCGGCTCGCCCAGGTGCTCTTCTGGGCCTGCCTCGCGGTGTGGTTGCTGCTCGCGCTCATCTGAGAGCTCGCGCCGGGCGGGGGCGTACCGCCGTCAGGGCAGCCAGCGCCTGCCGCAGTTGCACGAGTGGTGCGTCACGCCGGCCAGCACGACCACGGCGATCTGGTGTCCGAGCATCTGGTGCCACAGCCTCATGGGAGTCCTTCGGAGTCGGTCGGCCGCCGAGTCCACGCTCGGCGACCTGGGTTGCCTCGACGGTGCGATGGTGCCTGCTCCTACGATGTCGCGCATGTCGATCGAGACCGCACGAGCCCACCTGGCCCGCTTCGGACGTGACCGTGACGTGGTCGAGACCTCCGGCTCGAGCGCCACCGTCGAGCTGGCGGCGGCCGAGCTCGGCGTCGAACCGGCCCGGATCGCCAAGACCCTCGCGTTCCACGGCGTGGAGGAGGGCACGAGCATCCTCGTCGTCGCGGCCGGGGACGTCCGCGTCGACAATGCGGGGTTCAAGCGGGCGTTCGGACGGAAGGCACGGATGCTCACCGGTGAGGAGGTGGAGCCCCTCACCGGTCACGCGCCTGGTGGCGTGTGCCCGTTCGCCAACCCCGAGGTGGCCGCCGTGTACCTCGATGAGTCGTTGCACCGCTTCGAGACGCTCTTCCCCGCGGTGGGCAACGCCGCGTCGGCCATCGAGCTGTCGCCGGAGGAGATCGCCGAGATCTCCGGTGCGGTCGGGTGGGTCGACGTCACGAAACTGCCGCCCGTGCCCGACTGACCTCCCCGACGGCATGTCCCGCCACGCCGTCGATAACATCGGCCTGAGCAGAACGGCCCAGCCGTAGGGGTCGTCGGGAGACCAGGAGAGTGCGCATGAGCGTCAACGTCGTCGTTCAGGACCAGCCCCGAGAGGT
>JBQGDU010000516.1:0-5601 GCA_052039245.1 Aeromicrobium sp.
CCGCATCGGTGCCGTGCTGCCTCTTCTCACGTCGAGCATCGGGCGGGTCTTCGTCAGCCACCTGCCCGATCGGACGGCGCAGAGTGCTGTGGAACGGGCCCGCGAGCGCGGCACGATCGACGCCTGGACGCAGGAGGTCATCGACGACGAGGTCGAGCGCGTTCGCGCGGACGGGTTCGCCGTGACCGCGGGCGGGGTGATCCCCGGCATCGCCTCCGTGGCCGCGCCCGTCTTCACCGCCAGCGACCCGCTGCCCCTGGCGATGTCGATCGTGGGTCCGGAGGAGCAGCTCGACGACGCCGAGATCGAACGGCTGGGCGCCGCAGGGCGACTAGCGGTCCGTGGCGACCGTCTGCGTCGACCGTGGTACCAGCAGGGCCGCTGCCGCGCCTACCATCGCCGGGACCGCGAAGGCGTAGAAGTTCCACGTGTTCGGCAGTGAGGAGGCGAGCACGAACGCTCCGAGCGCTGGGCCGGCGATCGCGCCGAGTCGGCCGATGGACAGCGCCCAGGGCAGGCCGTTGCCGCGCAGCTCCGGTGGGTACCGGGTCACGATGAGCGCGTTGCCGAGGATCTGCGAACCGATGAAGCCGAACCCGCTGACGAACATCAGCACGTAGAAGATCCACAGCGCCGGCTGCATGCTCATGGCGATGAGGCTCAGCGTCCCGACGCTGAAGGCGGCGACGACCACGGTCTTGGGACCGATCAGGTCCGCCACACGTCCACCGACGATCACGCCGAAGGCGACGCCGAGCCACATCGCCGCTGTCTGCAGCAGTGCTGATCCGAGGCTGTAGCCACTGGCCTGCAGGATGGTGGGCAGCCACGCGCTGATGCCGAAGACGAGCAGCAGGCCGCAGAAGGACATCACCCAGAACAGCAGGGTCGAACGCCACACGCCGTTGGCCATGAGGGCGCCGAGACCGAAGAACCGCCCGGGGCTGCTCGTGTCCTGCAGGGTCGGCTCCGGGAGCTCGTAGTGGGCCTCGATGGCCTGCGCCTCGGCGATCCGGCCGTGCACTCGCAGCTGTGCGGGGCTGTCCGGGAGGACCCGCAGGAGAGGCAGCAGCATCAGGGCGGGGACGAGGCCGATGACGTAGAGCCAGCGGAAGGAGAACTCCAGCAGCACGGAGGCGAGCACGGGGGCGCACAGCGCGCCGATCGCGTAGCCGCTCATCACCAGGCCGACGTTGCGCGCGACCTTGCCCGGAGAGCTCAGGTCGGCGACGTAGGCGTTCACGGTCGGCAGGACGACGCCCAGACCGAGCCCGGTGATGAGGCGCCCGAGCCCGAACACCGCGGCCGACGGTGCCACCGCGCTGAGCAGCATGCCGAACGTGAAGACCATGATCGACCACTTGATCAGGTTGAGCTGGCCGAACCGGTGCGACGTCGCTCCGGCGAAGGCCGCGCCGACGAGCATGCCGACCCCCACGAGCGAGCCGACCAGGCCCGCCGTCGGCAGGCTGAGGTGCAGCGAGTCGTCAGCCATGATCGAGGGGATCGAGACGCCGTAGATGGCGAGGTCGTACCCCTCGAGGAACGAGATCAGCCATGCGATGGCCAGAAGCCCGGTGCCCCCGACGAGGCGTTGCGAGCGTGTAGTCCGCCGGTCGGTCGTCGCCGTCATGGGACCCTCCAAGTGTTTCGTATAGGTGAATGAATCACTCGATAGTGATCCAGCCCACAGGTGCTCGTCAAGTCATATTCACAAATCTGCATTGACTTCACGATTATGGAATCGTAGGTTGTGGTTCCCATCACACGATCTTCCAGGAGTACCCATGACGCGCTCGCAGAGCATTGCGTCGCGCGACGCATCGACGTCGTACGACGTGGCGATCGTCGGCTTCGGCCCCACCGGCATGACGCTGGCCGCCCTGCTGGGGCAGGCCGGCCATCGCGTCGTGGTGCTCGAGCGCTACGAGGGCCTCTACTCGTTGCCCCGCGCCGCCGCCTTCGACGACGAGACCATGCGCACCTTCCAGGCGCTGGGCATCGCCGAGAAGGTCCTGGACGGCGCCAAGGTGCAGCCCGGCTACACCTGGGTCAACGGCACCGGCGACGTCCTGCTCGACATCGAGTACGACCATCCGGGGCGCAGCGGCTGGCCCGCTCAGTACATGATGTTCCAGCCGCACCTGGAGGAGACGCTCGACGAAGCGGTGGCCGCTTTGCCCGGAGTCGACGTCCGGCGAGGACACCTGGTCCAGGACATCCGCGAGCTCGACCACGGTGTGCAGGTCGAGGCCGTGGCCACGGACGGCACCTCGGTCAGCGTCACCGCGAGCTACCTGGTCGGCGCTGACGGCGGCAACAGCGTCGTCCGCGATCACGTCAGCGCCGAGACCGAGGACTTCGGCTTCAACGAGAACTGGCTGGTCTGCGACTTCTCCCTCAAGCGCGACGTCCCGTCGCTGCCGACCTTCCAGCAGGTCTGCAACCCCGCCGACCCGGTGGCCATCGTCAACATCGGCCCGGGCTACCACCGATTCTCCTTCCGGTTGGAGGCCGACGACGAGCGCGACGAGGTCGTCAAGCCCGAGAACGTGTGGCCACGCGTCGCGGAGTACCTCACCGCCGAGGACGCCGATCTCATCCGCGTCGCCAACTACACGTTCCGCTCCTGCGTGGCGACGCGCTGGCGCAGGGGGCGTCTGATCATTGCGGGCGACGCCGCGCACCAGATGCCGCCGTTCCTGGCGCAGGGGATGGTCTCGGGCATCCGTGACGCTCGCAACCTCGCCTGGAAGCTGTCCCTGGTCCTGCGGGGTCTCGACGACTCCCTGCTCGAGACCTACCAGGCGGAGCGGGACGCCCACGTACGATTCATCATCGAGAAGGCCGTCGAGCTCGGTCGGGTGCAGACCATGCGCGACCCTGAGCTGGCCGCGCAGCGCGACGAGCGGATGATCGCCGCACGCCGGGCTCAGCAGATCCCCGACCGCCTGCAGTACCCCGCGCTCGCCGGCGGGCTCATCGAGAGCTCTGGCGAGATCTTCCCGCAGGGCGTCGTCTCCCTCGAGGGGCGGACCGCGCTGCTCGACGACCTCGTCGGCACCGGCTGGCTGCTCGTCGCGCGGAACCGGCACGCGCTCGCCCAGGTCGACGCGGCGGACCTCGCCGCGTTCGAGTCCCTCGGGGGACGCGTCGTCTCCTTCGGGATCGACAGCATGGTCGAGCCCGTCACCGTCTCCGACACCGGAGGGGTCTACCAGCGCTGGTTCGCCGAGACCGGCGCGGTGGCGGCGCTCGTGCGCCCCGACACCTACACCTACGGCGTCGCGATGGATGCCCACGAGCTCTCGACGCTCACCAAGAACCTGACCACCACGCTCGTCTAAGGAGTCACCCATGCAGAACAAGGTCGCCCTCGAGGAACACTTCGCCATCGACGACACTCTCCAGGACTCCGCCGGGTTCGTGCCCGGCTCGTACTGGGAGGAACTGCAGCGCCGCCTGCTCGACATCACCGACGACCGCCTCAAGCTGATGGACGCGCACGGGATCGAGCTGAGCCTGCTGTCGCTCAACGCGCCGGCGGTGCAGGCGATCCCCGACCGCCAGAAGGCGATCGAGACGGCGCGCAAGGCCAACGACGTCCTCGCCGCCGAGGTCGCCCGGTACCCGGACCGCTTCCGGGGCTTCGCGGCCCTGCCGCTGCAGGACCCGGACGCGGCGGCCGAGGAGCTGCGCCGCTGCGTCGAGGAGCTGGGCTTCGTCGGAGCGCTCGTCAACGGGTTCTCCCAGGACGAGGCGCACGGTGGCGGCCACGAGCCGCTGTACTACGACCGCCCGGAGTACCGCCCCTTCTGGGCCGAGGTCGCCCGGCTGGACGTGCCCTTCTACCTGCATCCGCGGAACCCGCTGCCGGAGGACTCGCGCATCTACGAGGGCCACCCCTGGCTGCTCGGGCCCACGTGGGCCTTCGCGCAGGAGACCGCCGTCCACGCGCTGCGGCTGATGGCCTCCGGCCTCTTCGACGAGCACCCGAGCCTGCAGATCGTGCTCGGCCACCTCGGCGAGGGCATCCCGGCGATGCTGTGGCGCATCGACCACCGCAACGCCTGGGTGGAGGTGCCGCCGAGCTACCCGGCCCAGCGCAAGCTCGTCGACTACTTCAGCGAGAACTTCCACCTCACGACCTCGGGCAACTTCCGGACCCAGACCCTGATCGACGCGATGCTCGAGCTTGGCAGCGAGCGGATCATGTTCTCCACCGACTGGCCGTTCGAGAACATCGACCACGCGGCGGACTGGTTCGACGACGCGAGCATCTCCGAGGCCGACCGGCTCAAGATCGGCAGCACGAACGCTCGCCGCCTCTTCAAGCTCGATGACTGAGCAGGTGCGCTCCTTCGTCCACGCCTGGGACCAGCCGCGCGTCGTCTTCGGTCGCGGGAGCCTCGACCTGGTCGGTGAGGAGGTGCGTCTGCTGGGGGCCTCGCGGGTCGTCGTGGTGAGCACCCCCGAGCAGCACGAGGCGGCGGAGGACGTCGCCCGCAGGCTCGGCGAGCTCGAGGTCGTCGTCTTCGCGGGGGCCGCCATGCACACACCCGTCGACGTGACCGAGCGGGCGATCGCGGCCGTGCGCGAGCACGACGCCGACGCCGTCGTGGCGATCGGCGGCGGGTCCGCCACCGGGCTGGCCAAGGCGATCGCCGACCGGACCGGTCTGCCCCAGGTGATCGTCCCGACGGCGTGAAGCGGACCCGGCGCGGGGCGTCGATCCTGCCCGAGACCGTGCTGTACGACCCGGACCTCACGAGCACCCTGCCCATGGGACTGACCGTCACGAGCGGCCTGAACGCGATGGCGCACGCCGCGGAGGGTCTGTACGCGCGCGACGCCAGCCCGGTGCACCGGCTGGCGGCCCTGGAAGGACTGCGGGCCCTGCGCGACGCACTGCGCGGACTCGTCCAGGACCCGGACGACGCGACGGCACGCGACGAGGCGCTCTACGGAGCGTGGCTGTGCGGAGCGGTCCTGGGAGGGGTGAGCATGTCGGTCCACCACAAGCTGTGCCACACGCTCGGCGGGGCGCTGGACCTCCCGCACGCTGCCACCCACGCCATCCTGCTCCCGCACACCATCGCCTTCGTCGAGGAGCACGACCCCGGGTCGGTCGCGTCCGCGCGTGCCCTGTTCGGCGCGGAGGTCGGGCCGGGCCTGCACGACTTCGCCCGAGCGGTGGGGGCGCCTCTCGCGCTCGCCGACCTCGGCGTGCAGGACGGTGACGTCGGCGCGCTCGCCGACCTCGCCACCCGAGAGCCCTACTGGTCGCCCCGTCCGCTGGAGCGCGACGCCGTCGCCGCTCTGCTCACCCGTGCCCTCACGGGGGAGCGCCCACGACTCACCCAGGAGGTCTGATGACGTCCTTCGAACCGGAACGGTCGGCCGAGATCGTCAATGCCCGCATGGGCCCCGACGTCGAGCCGAGGCTGCGCGAGGTGATGGACAGCCTCGTGCGACACCTGCACGACTTCGTCACCGAGGTCGGGCTGCGGCAGGACGAGTGGGACGTCGCGATCGACACTCTCACCCGGATCGGTCAGCTGTGCAGCGAGGAGCGGCAGGAGTTCATCCTGCTCTCCGACG
>JBQGDU010000517.1:0-3686 GCA_052039245.1 Aeromicrobium sp.
CGCCGGTGACGGCACCACCACCGCTACCGTCCTCGCCCAGGCGATGGTCCATGAGGGCCTGCGTGCCGTCGCGGCCGGCGCCAACCCGGTCGGTCTGAAGAAGGGCATCGAGGCTGCCGTCGAGGCCGTCTCGAACAAGCTCCTGGAGACCGCCCGCCAGGTCGACGACGTCAAGGACATGACGTCGGTCGCCACCGTCTCCTCGCGCGACGGCCACATCGGCGAGCTCATCGCCGAGGCCTTCGACAAGGTCGGCAAGGACGGCGTCATCACCGTCGAGGAGGCCAACACCCTCGGCACCGCTCTCGACTTCACCGAGGGCATGCAGTTCGACAAGGGCTACCTGAGCCCGTACATGGTCACCGACACCGAGCGCATGGAGTCGGTCCTCGACGACCCGTACATCCTGGTCAACCAGGGCAAGATCTCCAACGTGGCCGAGGTGCTGCCGCTGCTGGAGAAGGTCATCGGCGAGGGCAAGAGCCTGTTCATCATCGCCGAGGACGTCGAGGGCGAGGCGCTCTCCACGCTCGTGGTCAACAAGATCCGTGGCACGTTCACCTCGGTCGCGGTCAAGGCCCCGGCCTTCGGTGACCGCCGCAAGGCGATGCTGCAGGACATCGCGACGCTCACCGGCGCCACGGTCGTGACGCCGGACGTCGGGCTGAAGCTCGACCAGGTCGGCACCGAGGTGCTCGGCACGGCGCGTCGCGTCGTCGTCACCAAGGACGACACGACGATCATCGACGGCGGCGGCGAGACCTCCGAGGTCGAGGGTCGGGTCAGCCAGATCAAGGCCGAGATCGAGTCCACCGACTCCGACTGGGACCGCGAGAAGCTGCAGGAGCGGCTGGCCAAGCTGGCCGGCGGCGTCTGCGTCATCCAGGTCGGCGCGGCCACCGAGGTCGAGCTCAAGGAGAAGAAGCACCGCATTGAGGACGCCGTCTCGGCCACTCGTGCGGCCATCGAGGAGGGCATCGTCGCCGGTGGCGGCTCCGCTCTCGTCCACGCCGTCGCGGTGCTCGACGACGACCTCGGCCTGTCCGGCGACGAGGCCGTGGGGGCGCGCATCGTCCGCAAGGGCGCCGACGCCCCGCTGGAGTGGATCGCCCGCAACGGCGGCGTCTCCGGCGAAGTCGTGGTCTCCAAGGTCCGTGAGTCCGGCAACGGCTACAACGCCGCCACCGGCGAGTACGGCGACCTGGTCGCCCAGGGGGTCCTCGACCCGGTCAAGGTGACGCGCTCCGCGCTCGCCAACGCCGCGTCGATCACCGCCATGCTGCTCACCACCGAGACCCTCGTGGCGGACAAGCCCGAGGAGTCCGAGGACGAGCACGCCGGTCACTCGCACTGACCGACCGACCGAGTCCGACGAGGCCCGCCACCCCATCGGGGGTGGCGGGCCTCGTCGCGGGTCGCCGGGTGCGGGCCCCCCGTGCCCGACCCCCGGCGCTTGGTGACGCGCCTCACTTGCGAACGACGCGCATCGCTGAGCATACTGAGGGTATGCAATGTGACATCCTCGATGTCACGTCGACGACAGGAGGAGCCCCGATGACCCTCATGGAGAACGCCCCCGCCAGCGCCAGCACCTTTCGCGACGCGATCGAGTCCGACGGCGTGCTCGAGCGACTGCTGTCCTCATCGGCCCAGCTGTCCTACGACCCGGAGAAGGAGGTCGACTGGGACGCTCCGCTGGAGCCGCTGCACGACGGCGTCAACCCCGAGTGGTGCACGCTCTACGGCACGGACCTCTGGGAGCGGATGACGCCGGAGCAGCGCGCCACGCTCACCCGGCACGAGGCCGCGAGCGTCGCGAGCATCGGCATCTGGTTCGAGATGCTGCTGCAGCAGATGCTGCTGGAGGACATCTACACCAAGGACTACGCCTCGCCGGAGTTCCAGTTCGCGCTCACCGAGATCGCGGACGAGTGCCGCCACTCGATCATGTTCGCCAAGGGCGCCCAGCTCATCGCGGGACGCAGCTACCTGCCGCACCCGCGCCTGCACCGCGCGGCGCGTCTGCTGAAGTGGATCGCTCGCGGCGAGGTGGCCTACACCTCGATCCTCGTGGCCGAGGAGGTCCTCGACGTCATGCAGCGCGACTGGATGCGCGGCGAGACGGTCTCCCCCCAGGTCAAGACGATCTGCAAGATCCACGTCGTGGAGGAGTCGCGCCACATGAAGTTCGCGCGGCACGAGACCCTCGAGGCGATGAAGGGCGCGGGCCGTCTGCGTCGCGAGTCGAGTGCCGCCCATATCGCGCTGATCGGCTACTTCATCGTCAAGAGCCTGGTCCGCCCGGAGGTCTACGCCGAGGCGGGACTGGACGTCGATGAGGCTCTGGAGGCGGCGCGGACGAACGAGCACCACCATGCGCTGATGCGGCTCAGCTGCGTGCACCTGATGGACTTCCTGTCCGAGGCCGGTCTGCTGACCACCTTCGCCAAGCGGATGTACCGCCGCGTCCACATGCTCTGATACGTCCATGGCCTTCGCGATCACGCAGAGCTGCTGCGCCGACGCCTCGTGCGTCGAGGTGTGCCCGGTCGACTGCATCCACCCCACGCCCGACGAGCCGGACTTCGGCACCACCGACATCCTCTACGTCGACCCGCGCGCCTGCATCGACTGCGGCGCCTGCGCCGACGCGTGCCCGGCGTCGGCGGTCAAGCCGGTCGAGACCCTGAGGGGCGGCGAGGTCGTCTTCGCCGAGCTCAACGCCGCATTCTACGCCGAGCGGCCCGAGCGCGAGGTCGCCAAGCAGCAGACCCACGCGCGGGTGCGCCCCGGGGTCCCGAGCGGTCTGCGCGTCGCGGTCGTCGGCACCGGTCCGGCCGCCACCTACGCAGCGCGTGAGGTGCTCGCGGCCAGCGATGCGGAGGTCAGCTTCGTCGATCGTCTTCCGGCGGTCGGCGGGCTCCTGCGGGCCGGGGTGGCTCCCGACCACGCCGACACCAAGAAGGTCGGTGACACGTTCCGCTGGACGTACGCGCACCCACGGGTGCGGATGTTCATGAACGTCGAGGTGGGGACCCACGTCACGCACGAGGAGCTGCTCGAGCACCACGACGCCGTCATCTACGGCGTGGGTGCCCCGGACGACCGGCTGCCCGGCCTCGAGGGCCAGGACCTGCCCGGCGTGCACGGGGCCACCTCGGTGGTCTCCTGGTACAACGGCGATCCCGAGGTGGAGCCGACGCGGATCGAGGTGCGTGGCTCGCGGGTCTTCCTGATCGGCAACGGCAACGTCGCTCTCGACGTCGCCCGCATCCTGCTGAGCGACCCCGAGCGACTCGCCGGCACCGAGATCGCCGACCACGCGCTGGCCGTCCTGCGTGACGCCGACGTCCGCGAGGTGGTGCTCCTGGGTCGCCGAGGACCCGAGCACGCCGCCTTCACCCGTCCGGAGCTGCTGACGCTGCCCGACGGCATCGAGCTGGTGGTCGAGGACGATGCCGAGACGGGGGCCGCCCTCGACGCCGCACGGTCGCAGCCCCGGCTCTCGAGCAACGCCGCGGTCCTGGCCGACGTGCCGAGGGTGCACAGCGACTGGACCGCGGAACCGGCCCCGGGACGCCGGCTCGTGATGGCCTTCGGGCGCCGCGTCGTCCGGGCCGAGGGCGAGCGGGAGCTCGAGTCGCTGCTGCTCGCAGGTCCCGACGGCGAGGTGCGGGCTGCCGCCC
>JBQGDU010000518.1:0-2936 GCA_052039245.1 Aeromicrobium sp.
TCGCTCACGTCGCACGTGTTCGAGTCCATCGCCCACCACGCCGGCGTGACGCTGCACATGCGCCTGCTCGAGGGCCGCGACCCGCACCACATCGCCGAGTGCCAGTTCAAGGCGCTCGCCCGGGCCCTGCGCGAGGCCGTCGCGATCGACCCGCGCGAGACCGGTGTGCCGTCCACCAAGGGCGCGCTGTGAGCGCACTCGTCCGGCCGTGACCCGCCCGCTCGTCGCCGTCCTCGACTACGGCTCCGGCAACGTCCGGTCGGTCGTGCGCGCCGTCGAGCGTGCCGGCGCCGACGTCACGCTCACCGCCGACCCGACCACGGCGGAGACCGCCGACGGACTCCGCGTGCCCGGCGTCGGAGCGTTCGAGGCGTGCATGCAGGGCCTGCGGGCCGTCGACGGCGTACGGCTCATCGAGCGCAGGCTGATCGCGAGCCGCCCGGTGCTCGGCATCTGCGTCGGCATGCAGATCCTGTTCTCCGAGGGCATCGAGCACGGTGTGCGCACCGAGGGCTGCGGCGAGTGGCCCGGGACGGTGGAGCGTCTGCAGGCGCCCGTCGTGCCGCACATGGGCTGGAACACCGTCGACCCGGCGCAGGGCTCGTTGATGCTCGACGGACTCGCCGACGAGCACTTCTACTTCGTGCACTCCTACGGCGTCCGGAACTGGGTGATGGACGGCGACACCCCACTCGTGAAGCCGAAGGTCACCTGGGCCGAGCACGGTGGTGACCGGTTCGTCGCCGCCGTCGAGCACGGCCCGCTGTGGGCCACCCAGTTCCACCCCGAGAAGTCCGCCGACGCCGGCCGGCGCCTGCGGGAGAACTGGCTCGCCACCCTCTGATTCGGCCAATGGGCCGCTCCACGGCTTCCGGTTGCTCCGGGGCCGGTCCGGGCCGGTCAGCGCCGTGTCATGGGCGTCGGTAGAGTCGCGGCCGTGACTCTCGAGCTGCTTCCCGCCGTCGACGTCGCCGACGGACAGGCCGTGCGCCTCGTCCAGGGCGAGCTCGGCAGCGAGACCACCTACGGTTCGCCCCTCGACGCCGCCCTGCAGTGGCAGAGCGACGGTGCGGAGTGGATCCACCTCGTCGTCCTCGACGCCGCGTTCGGCAAGGGCTCCACCCGCGAGCTGCTCGCCGACGTGGTCGGGCGGCTCGACGTGCAGGTGGAGCTGTCCGGCGGCATCCGTGACGACGCCTCGCTCGAGGCGGCGCTGGCCACGGGCTGCCGTCGGGTGAACCTCGGCACCGCCGCGCTGGAGAACCCCGAGTGGTGCGCGAAGGTGGTGGCCGAGCACGGCGACCAGATCGCCGTCGGACTCGACGTCCGGGGCCGCACCCTCGCCGCACGCGGCTGGACGCAGGAGGGTGGCGACCTGTTCGAGGTGCTCGAGCGCCTCGAGCGCGACGGGTGCGCGCGGTACGTCGTCACCGACGTCACCAAGGACGGGACGCTGCAGGGCCCGAACCTCGACCTGCTGCGCCAGGTGTGCGAGTTCACCCCGAAGCCGGTGGTTGCCTCCGGCGGCGTCTCCAGCCTCGACGACCTCCGGGCGATCGCCTCGCTCACCGGAATCGGTGTGGAGGGAGCCATCGTCGGCAAGGCGCTCTACTCCGACGCGTTCACGCTGCCCGAGGCGCTCGCGGCGGTCGACGAGGACTGACGTGGGCAGCGGCGACGTGTGGGCGAGGTTCTCCTCCGACCCGCGCGCTCGCAGTGCAGCCGACCTGCGCGCCACCGACACCGACCGCGACCTCGTCCTGGAGGTCCTCGCCGTGGCCTACTCCGAGGGACGGCTCGACCGCGCGGAGTACGACCAGCGCAGCGACGTCGGACTGGCGGTGCGACGTCTCGGCGAGATCGTCCCCGTGGTCGGCGACATCGTCGCCCTGCCGGAGGTGCGCGGAGCCTGGCAGGACGCCCGTGACGAGGCGTTCGGCCGCTACCGCCGAGAGGTGCGCGACGCGCGCAACGGCTTCCTCGGCGTGAGTGCGCTGTGCACCACGATCTGGTGCGTCACGGCGCCGTTCGCCGGCCTGTACTTCTTCTGGCCCGTCATCCCCGCGGTCGTCCTCGGGATCGGCTGGCTCGCCACGATCGGTGGGCAGCAGTCCCGCATCGACGTGCTCGAGCAGGAGATCCTGGAGCGGCGCCGGCTGCGGGGCAACGGTTGAGACTCGCTCAGAGCAGGGCGTCCACGAGGGAGTAGAACCCGAACGCCGCTCCGACCATCAGAGCGAGCGCGAGAACGATCGCCAGCGCGCACCCGATCCCTTCGGCGATGCCGAGGCTGTCGACGTCGTCCGGTGCGATCGCCGGGGGGAGCGGGAACCGGCTCAGGTACTCGCCCAGGTGCTCCTGGGAGCAGGCGTGCAGCACCTGCAGGTCGCCGGAGGCCTCGTCCGGGTCGCGACGCTCCCAGGAGGCCTCGGGCGCGAGCCGGTAGATCTCGGCCAGGACGGTGGCGTCGCTCTCGATGTCCAACGGAACGCGGCAGAGCTGGCAGACAGGGGCGCTCACGTGCGGGAGCCTAGCGACGCTGAGCTCGTGCGGCCCAACGATTTCAGCAGTGTCTGATGGCGCCGCTAGGCTCACCGGGTGAGTGTCGCGGTCCGTGTCATCCCCTGTCTCGACGTCGACGCCGGTCGGGTGGTCAAGGGCGTCAACTTCGTCGATCTCGTCGACGCCGGCGATCCGGTGGAGATGGCGCGCGTCTACGACGCCGCGGGCGCCGACGAGCTCACCTTCCTGGACATCACCGCCTCCAGCGGTGACCGGGCGACGACGTACGAGATCGTCGGCGAGACCGCGGGGCAGGTCTTCATCCCGCTCACCGTCGGGGGAGGGGTGCGCACCGTCGACGACGTCGACCGGCTGCTGCGGGCCGGTGCGGACAAGGTCGGCATCAACACCGCCGCCATCGCCCGGCCCGAGGT
>JBQGDU010000519.1:0-2187 GCA_052039245.1 Aeromicrobium sp.
CCATCATCGGTGCGCTGCTGTCCGGGTTCGTCGCCGTTGCCGTCGCACTCCTGGCGCAAGGACCCATCACCGCGATGTTGATGCTGCTCGCCGTCATCGTGGTGCAGCAGGTGGAGTCGCACGTGCTCCAGCCGTTCCTCATGGGCCACTTCGTCGCGGTGCACCCGCTCGCCATCATCCTGGCGATCGCCGCCGGCATCACCGTCAGTGGCATCGTCGGAGCGCTCGTCGCGGTCCCGCTGGTGGCCTGTCTCAACGGCATCGTGCGGCATCTCGCGGCAGAGGCCGGCGAACCGTTGGAGCCCGACGGGTTGCCGGACGAGCCACCGCCGGAGGCACGGTCGGAGGGTCATCGGCTCGAGGGCGAGTCGTGAAGGTCGAGCTCGCCGAGGTCGAGAGGGCCCGCAGCCTCCTCGACCAGGTGGTGGAGGAGACGCCGCTGGCGCACTCGCGCTGGTTGAGCAGTCGGACGCAGACCCCGGTCTACCTCAAGTGCGAGAACCTCCAGCGCACCGGATCCTTCAAGATCCGTGGTGCCTACGTTCGGATCGCCCGTCTCAACGCCGCCGAGCGTTCCCGTGGCGTCGTGGCCGCCAGCGCCGGCAACCACGCACAGGGGGTCGCGCTGGCCGCGCAGCTGCTGGGCTGCCAGGCCACCATCGTCATGCCGGAGGGCGCCGCGCTGCCCAAGATCCAGGCCACCCGCGGATACGGGGCGGACGTCGAGTTCGCCGGCCGCGGAGTCACCGAGGCCCTCGAACGGGCACAGGAGATCAGCGATCGGACCGGGGCCGTCCTGATCCACCCGTTCGACCACCAGGACATCCTGGTCGGGCAGGGGACGGTGGGTCTGGAGATCGTCGAGCAGCTGCCGGACGTCTCCACCGTCGTCGTCCCGCTCGGCGGGGGCGGTCTCGCAGCAGGCATCTCCTTGATCCGCGAACGTCGTCCCGACGTGAGGGTCGTCGGCGTGCAGGCCGAGGACGCCGCCGCGTACCCCGGCTCGCTCGCCGAGGGCCGACCGGTCCGCGGGACGATGGGCCCCACGATGGCCGACGGCATCGCGGTGGCCCAGCCCGGGATCATCCCCTTCGAGGTCATCGCGGAGCAGCTCGACGAGGTCGTGACCGTGAGCGAGGAGGCGATGAGCCGTGCGCTCATCGGTCTGCTCGAGCGGGCGAAGATGTTGGTCGAGCCCTCCGGTGCGGCGGGCGTCGCCGCCCTCCTCGAGCGTCCGGATGCGTTCGACGGGCCCGTGGTCTCGGTGCTGTCCGGTGGCAACATCGACGCGCTGCTGCTGCTCGACGTCATCCGGCACGGACTGTCCGCGGCCGGACGGTTCCTGCACCTTCGAGTGCGCTTCTCCGACCGCCCGGGCGAGCTGATGCGGCTCCTGAGCGACCTCGCCGAGCTGGGCGTCAACGTCCTCGACGTCGCGCACGACCGATCCGCTGAGTCACTCGGCGTGCGCGAGGTGGAGGTGGCGGTCGAGTGCGCCACGCGCGGGCCCGATCATCGCGACGAGGTGCTCGAGCGGCTGGTCAGCCTCGGGCACCGCCTCACCTGACCGCACTCGACGGCGAGTGCGGTCAGAAGGGGGTGGCCTCCACGACCTCGACGCTGATCGTCTTGCCGTTGGGCGTCTCGTAGGAGACCTCGTCGCCGACCTTGTGGCCCATCAGCGCGGTGCCGAGCGGGGACGTGTGGGAGTAGACGGCGAGCTCGACGGCGGAGTCCATGCGGAGCAGCTCGGGCGAGCCGAGCAGGAACGTCTCGGTGTCGTCGTCACCGGCGAACCGGATGGTCACCTTCATCCCGGCCTCGACGAGTCCGTCGTCGGCCGGCTTCTCACCGACCTCGGCGCGGCGGAGCATGTCCTCCAGCTGACGGATCCGGGCCTCGGTCTTGCCCTGCTCCTCGCGTGCGGCGTGGTACCCGCCGTTCTCCTTGAGGTCGCCCTCGTCGCGCGCGGCGGCGATCTTGGCGGTGATGTCGGCGCGCACGTCACCCTTGAGGTGGTCCAGCTCCTGGGCGAGGCGGTCGTAGGCCTCCTGGGTGACCCAGATGGTCTCGGTCTCGGTGGGCTCCGTCAACTTCGGCTCCTTCGACGTTCGGGGCCCCAGGCCCCTGCCTGGGGGTGTTCCGGCGAGGGTACGAGCGTTCAGCCCGCCCGGCACGCTCTCAGCA
>JBQGDU010000520.1:0-15563 GCA_052039245.1 Aeromicrobium sp.
CATGAAGCGCACGACGACTCGCCGAGGCGGCTTGGTCGCCGCAGCCGCTGCAGCGGTCCTGGCCCTGACAGCCTGCGGATCCGGAGGCTCCGACGGCGGAGACGGCGAGGGTGGCACGGTCAACCTCGGCATCCTGCCGGCGTGGACCGACGGTCTCTCGACGGCTTACCTGTGGAAGAACGTCCTCGAGAGCGAGGGCTACGACGTCGAGATCACCGATCTCGCCGACGCCGCACCGCTGTACACCGGCCTCGCCAACGGTGACGTCGACGTCTACCCGTCCGGCTGGCCCGAGGTCACCCACGCGGAGTACATGAAGGAGTACGGCGACGACATCGAGGACCTCGGCGCCTACTACGAGAACGCGAAGCTGACGTTCGCGGTGCCGGAGTACACCGACATCGACTCCATCGAGGACCTCACCGGCAACGCCGACCAGTTCGACGGCAAGATCATCGGCATCGAGCCCGGCGCCGGTCTCACCGCCGTGACGAAGGACAGCGTCATCCCCGAGTACGACCTCGGCGACGACTACGAGCTCGTCGAGTCCTCCACCACGGCCATGCTGGCCGAGCTGCAGAGCGCCGTGGACGAGGAGCGCGACGTCGTCGTCACGCTGTGGCGTCCGTTCTGGGCCAACACGAGCTTCCCGGTCAAGGACCTGGAGGACCCGAAGGGCGCACTCGGTGAGGCCGAGACGCTGAACAGCCTGGCACGTACCGGCTTCAGCGACGACATGCCCGAGGTCGCCGAGATGATGTCCAACTTCAAGCTCACCGACGAGCAGTACGGTCAGCTCGAGGACATGGTCGTCAACGAGTACGGCGAGGGCAAGGAAGAGGAGGCCGTCGAGGCCTGGCTCGAGGAGAACCCCGACTTCATCGACAGCCTCAAGGGCTGACGACGACGTCACGCGCGAGGCCCCCGACCGGATCCGGTCGGGGGCCTCGTGCGTCCCTGGTTCGGACGTCCGAGCCGGGCGGCACCTACCACCGCCCCAGCACCGGCCCGACCAGCCACACAGAACCAACCCGACCCCCGGCAGGGGTGCCGGACGGCGAAGGGTTCAGATCTCGTAGACGTCGCCCGAGCGCACGATGTCGTACGGACCGGCGTACGTCGAGCGGACGTCGGACTCGACCTCGGCGGCGTCCGTCCAGGACGGGATGTGCGTGACGAGCAGTCGTCCCACGCCGGCGCGGGTGGCGTACTCCCCCGCCTCGGCTCCGGTGAGGTGCAGGTTCGGCGGGTTCTCCTTGGACTCCACGAACGAGGCCTCGCACAGGAAGAGATCAGACCCCGCGGCCACGTCGACCATCTCATCGATCGGGCCGGTGTCACCGGAGTAGGCGATCACTCGTCCACCGGCCTCGATCCGGAAGGCGTACGCGGTGACCGGGTGGTCCACCAACGTCGCAGTCACCGTGAGCGGACCGAACGGGGTGGGCACACCGGGCTCCCAGTCACGGAAGTCGAACTGCCCCGACATCTCCTTGCCCTCGCTCTGACCGTAGGCGCTGGCCAGGAACGGCTCCGCGCCGTCCGGGGCGAAGACGGGGATGGTGGGCAGGGCCCCGTCCGGGTGGTACTTGCTGACGACGTAGAAGCCGGTGAGGTCGAAGCAGTGGTCCGCGTGCAGATGGGACAACGCGACGGCGTCGATCGTGCGCAGGTCGACGTACCTCTGCAGGGGACCGAGAGCTCCGCTGCCGAGGTCGAGCAGGAGACGGTACCCGTCGTGCTCCACGATGTAGCAGCTCGAGGCCGACTCCGGTCCGGGGAAGGAGCCGGCGCACCCGACGATCGTCAGCCTCATGCCACCACCTGCGCGACCTGGTCGACGGACTGCACCTCGGGGCCGAGGAAACGTCTGCCGAGCACCCCGAACTCCTCGGGTCGCCCCGTCGTGAGGAAGCGGTGCTCCGGTGCGGGGAGTCCGGGGTCGCGCTCGAGGCCGTCGGTCACGAGACGAGCGTAGACGTCCTTGGCGGTCTCCTCAGCACTCGACACGAGAGTGACCCCGTCGCCGAGCACGTACGAGATGGCGCCGGTGAGCAACGGGTAGTGCGTGCAACCGAGGACCACCGTGTCGGCGCCGGCCCCACGCAGGGGCTCGAGGTACTCGCGCGCGGCCGCCTCCACCTCGGGACCGCTCGTGACGCCGGCCTCGACGAACTCCACGAACCGCGGGCACA
Organism: Aeromicrobium sp.; assembly: GCA_052039245.1. Lineage (GTDB taxonomy): Bacteria > Actinomycetota > Actinomycetes > Propionibacteriales > Nocardioidaceae > Aeromicrobium. Next base: position 2,196 of record JBQGDU010000520.1, read on the forward strand.
CGCGGGTGTGGACGGTGATGTCGGGATTGGCGGCGAAGGCGTCGTCGTAGGCGCCGGAGGCGGCCGTGGCCTGGGTGCACAGGACGCCCACGACTCCGGTGCTCGTCATCCGGGCGGCGCGACGGGCGGCCGGCAGGATCACCTCGACGACGGGGACGTCGTAGCGCTCCCGCGCGTCGCGCAGGACCGCCGCGCTGGCGGAGTTGCACGCGATGACCAGCAGCTTGACCCCGCGGGCCACGAGCGCGTCGAGGCACTCCAGCGCGTACTCGCGGACGGCGGCGATCGGCTGCGGCCCGTACGGCTGTCGAGCGGTGTCGCCGAGGTAGAGGATCGACTCGTGCGGAAGCTGGTCGATGACGGCCCTGGCGACGGTCAGCCCGCCGAAGCCTGAGTCCATGATGCCGATCGGTGCGTCCGCCACAAGGAGGAAGCGTACGGGGCGGACACGGGCGGACACCACCCGTTCAGAGGTGGTTCACGTCGCAGCGACTCAGGGCACCTGCAGGATGCGCTGCAGGAACCGCTGCGTGCGCTCGGCCTGCGGGTCGGCGATGACCCGCTCGGGTGGACCGTGCTCCACGACGACGCCCCCGTCGATGAAGACGACCTGGTCGGCCACCTGCTCGGCGAACCGCACCTCGTGCGTGACGATGACGCTCGTCCAGCCCTCGGTGGCCAGGTCACGCACGACGGCCAGGACCTCACCCACGAGCTCGGGGTCGAGCGCCGACGTCGGCTCGTCCAGCAGCACGGCCTTCGGCCGCAGCGCGAGGGCTCGCGCGATGCCGACCCGTTGCTGCTGACCACCGGACAGCTGCGAGGGGTAGGCGTCCTCACGGCCGGCGAGGCCGACCTGGTCCAGCAGAGCTCGGGCGTGCTCGACCGCTTCGGCCGCGGGAACACCCTGCACCTGCACCGGTCCCTCGATGAGGTTGCCGAGCACGGTGCGGTGCGGGAAGAGCTCGTGGGACTGGAAGACCATGGCACTCTGGCGGCGCAGCCGCTCCACCTGCTCCCGACCACGTCGGCCGCGGGGCAGCGCGCCGAAGTCGACGCCGACGCCGTCGATCTCCACGACACCGCCGTCCGGCGGGGTGAGTGCGTTCAAGGAGCGCAGCAGGGTGGTCTTGCCCGAACCGGACGGGCCGAGGATCGCCGTGGTGCTGCCCTCGGCGACGCTGAGGTCGACGCCGTCGAGCACGACGTTCTCGCCGAACGTCTTGCGCAGGCCCTCGGCCGTGACGCGAATGGTGGCGCTGGTGCTGGTCATCGGCTCACGTACCTGTTCAGTCGGGTCTCGAGACGGTCCTGGCCGACGGTGAGCGCCGTGCACACCACCCAGTAGTAGAAGCCGGCGAGCAGGTACAGCGGCATGTACTGCAGTGTCTGCGCCGCCGACTGGGTGACGACGCGCATCAGGTCGGTCACGAGCACGACGGAGACGAGCGACGTGTCCTTGACCAGGGAGACCAGGGTGTTGGACAGGGGTGGGACGGCGATGCGCGCTGCCTGCGGGGCGACGATACGACGCAGCGCGAGGACCCGGCCCATCCCGATCGTGGCCGCCGCCTCGTGCTGGCCCTGCGGAACCGACATCAGCGCAGATCTCACGTTCTCCGCGGCGTAGCCGGAGACGTTGAAGCTCAGCACGATCACCGCGGCGACGAACGACGGGAACTCCAGCCCGTACCGCGAGAGCCCGTAGAAGAGCACGAACAGCTGCAGCAGCAGCGGTGTCCCGCGCCCGACGGAGATGTAGGCCCGGGCCGGGACCGACAGGAGCCGCGAGGAGGACAACGTCGCCAGGGCCAGCAGCACCGCTGCGGCGAGTCCGATCGTGAAGCTGATCGCGGTGAGCGGGAGCGTCACCCGCAGCATCGCGAGCAGCATCGGCCACCAGTTGTCCTGGATCGCCTGCCACGCCGACGTCTGGCCGCGTCCCTCCCCGACGTCGGCCTCCCCACCGTCCTCGACGCTCACGTCTGCCTTGAAGTACTCCTCGCTGATGTCGCGCAGCGTCCCGTCCGCACGCATCGACTCCAGCGCCTGGTCGGCCTCGCGGGCGAGGCGCTCGTCATCGGGTCGGAACGCGAACGCCTGCCGGCTGACCTCGTCGCCGGCGTCGGCGACGATCTCGATGTCGTCGCTGCCCGAGGCCGCGAGGTAGTCCAGGACGGCGATGTTGTCGTTGACGATCGCGTCGACGCGGCCGCGATCGACCAGGTCGGCGGCCTGCGCGAACTGGTCGACGTTCTCCACGCGCGCGCCGGCGTCCTTCGCCACCTCGGACCAGTTGCTGGTGGCGGACTGCGCCGTGGTCAGACCCTCGAGGTCGTCGAGCGAGGTGATCTCGTCGTTGCCCTTCTTGGCGACGATGACCCCGCGGGAGAACGTGTAGGGCTCGGAGAAGGCGTAGGAGGCCTCACGCTCGGGATTGATGCTGATCTGGTTGGCGATCATGTCGATGCGGCCGGAGTCCAGGGCTCCGAAGAGCGCATCGAACTGGGACTGCACGAACTCCAGGCGCCAGCCGGCGCGTTCGGCGACCTCCCGCACGACGTCGATGTCGAAGCCGGTCAGCTGACCGTCCTCGTTGAAGCTGAACGGCGGGTAGGTCCCCTCGGTGCCCACCCGCACGAGGGGGCCATCGTCCTCGGCGGCGATCGCGGTGGCACTCGGCCCGACGGCGAGCAGCATGGCCACGAGCGCGAGCGCGCGGATGACGAACCGCATGGATGACCTCCCCGACCGACCCACCGTGGGCGATCCCCCCGATGCTATGCCCGCGGCCGAGGACCGCACGCGGTGTCCGTGACCCGGACCGGATCCTTGCGGCGGCTCAGAGGGGCAGCTTGGGCTGCGGCGGCGCGTGGGCCGGGTCGACGCCGTCGAACAGGCTGGAGACGGACTCACCAGCGTGGATGCGGGCGATGGCCTGGGCGAACAGCGGCGCCACGGAGCGGACCTTGAGCTCGGGCCAGTCCGCGGGCGCGGGGACCGTGTCGGTGGTGACCACCTCGGTGATCGCGGGATGGTGGCGGAGCCGCTCGACGGCCTTGCCGGTGAAGAGGCCGTGCGTGCACGCCACCGACGCCTCGGCACACCCCTGCTCCTCCAGCTTGTCCATGAGCTCGACGATCGACCCACCGGTGGCGATCTCGTCGTCGAGCACGAGGGCTCGCTTGCCGGCGACGTCGCCGACGATGGCGTCGATGACCACCTTGTCGTCGGCCTTGCGCTGCTTGCTGCCGGCCGCGACGGGGACGCCGAGCAGCCGGGCGAACAGCGAGGCGGTCTTGGCGTTCCCGAGATCGGGAGAGACCACCACGGCGTCGCTCAGGTCCTGTCCGCGGTAGTGCTCCGCGAGCTCGCCGATGGCGGTGAGGTGGTCGACGGGCACCGTGAAGAACCCGTGGACCTGCGGAGCGTGCAGGGTCATCGTGACCACGCGCTGAGCGCCGGCGGTGATGAGCATGTCGGCCACCAGCCGACCACCGATCGAGATGCGCGAGGCGTCCTTCTTGTCGCTGCGGGCGTAGGCGTAGTGCGGCATGACGACGGTGATGGAGGCGGCCGACGCGCCCCGGGCCGCATCGATCATGAGCAGCAGCTCCATGAGGTGCTCCTGCGTGGGCGGCACGAGCGGCTGCACGATGTAGACGTCGCGCTGGCGGCAGTTGGCGAGCAGCTGCACCTGCAGGCAGTCGTTGGAGAAGCGCACACAGTCCGAGGGCGAGAGCGGCACCCCGAGCGCGTTGCACACGTCCTCGGCGAGCTTCCGGTGGGCGCTGCCGGAGAAGACCACGATGTCGCGCACGGGTCGAGGCTAGCCGAGCGAGGTGTCGCTGGGTAGACGTCGGGCGGACCCTCCCACTCGGTGGCCCTCGGGCCTACGATCTCCTCATGGCCCACGACGTCGCGCTCGCCGAGCGGGTAGGCTCGCTCCTGGCCGCGGAGAAGGCGATGTTCGGCGGACTGGCATTCCTGGTCGACGGCCACATGACGGTGGCGGTCGGCGCAGACGGCCTGCTCGTGCGCGTCGATCCGGACGCCGACTGGCTCACCGCCGACCCGCGGGTCAGCGAGGCGATGCCGGGCCGTCCGATGCGCAGCTGGCGCTCGTTCGACGTGGACGTGACGACCGACGACCTGCCGGACCTCGTCGCGCACGCCCTGGAGCAGGTCCGCGCGCTGCCGCCGAAGACCTGACGTCACGCTCGGCGTCGCGGCGTCGTGGTCGGGTCGTCCCGCTCGGATCGGGGACTACGCGCCCTGCTCTCCCCCGAACGGGCCGCCACGGCAGTAACGCACCCGGTACCCCTGGAACTCCGTGGGCATCTTCGGCTCGAGCTTCTTGGCATAGACCATGAGGTGGAAACCCTCCGCGTCCCGATGGGTCCCGACCCCCTGGACGGCGGCATCCGGACCGACCCCGAGCTCCCGGCCCAGCGCGTCGGCAGCCGCGCCGACCGCCTCGACCTCCGACGGCGAGGCCGTCGACGGCGGGAGCGGCCCCTCGTCGAGGACGTCCTCACATCGCGGGTGATCAGGCAGGTCCGGCGGTGCGGTGCTCTCGGTGGCGCGCGTCGGCTCGGGGTCGGCCGTCGCACGTCCCTCGTCACGCGTCGTCAGCCCTGGCACGCACGCACCCAGCGTGAGCGCAGCGACCACCACCATGACCGCGAACCTCATCGCACTCCTTCCGAGGGCCTCGACGCCCTGATCACTGTCGCGCACCCGCCGATCGTCTCGCGTTCGCGGGACGTCGGCCAGCACGATCGGCGGTCAGGCCCAGAGCTGGCCGTCGAGGGCGTCCTCGGCCTCGTCCAGAGTGCCCGCGTAGGCGCCGGTGGAAAGGTACTTCCACCCGCCGTCACACACCACGAACGCGATGTCGGCGCGATCGCCGGCCTTGCGGCTCTTGGCCGCCTGGGCGAGCGCCGCGTGCAGGATGGCACCGGTGGAGATGCCCGCGAAGATGCCCTCGCTCGCGATGAGCTCGCGCACCCGGCGCACGGCGTCGCGGGGGCCGACGGAGAACCGTGCGTCGATGAGTGACTCGTCGTAGAGCTCCGGGACGAACCCCTCGTCGAGGTTGCGCAGTCCGTACACGAGCTCGCCGTACCGCGGCTCGGCCGCCACGATCTTGACGTCGGGCTTGTGCTCGCGGAAGTACCGGCCGACGCCCATGAGCGTGCCGGTGGTGCCGAGACCGCCGACGAAGTGGGTGATCTCGGGCAGGTCGGAGTGGATCTCCGGTGCCGTGCCGTGCTGGTGCGCATCGGCGTTGGCCGGGTTGCCGTACTGGTAGAGCATCACCCAGTCCTCGTGCTCGGCAGCCAGACCCTTGGCGACGCGGACCGCCTCGTTCGAGCCACCCGCGGCCGGTGAGGAGACGATCTCCGCGCCCCACATCCGCAGCAGCAGACGACGTTCCTCGGAGGTGTTCTCCGGCATGACGCACACCAGGCGGTAGCCGCGCTGCGAGGCGGCCATCGCGAGTGAGATCCCGGTGTTGCCGCTCGTGGGCTCCAAGATGGTGCAGCCCGGCGTGAGCCGGCCGTCCGCCTCGGCCTGCTCGATCATCCGCAGCGCCGGCCGGTCCTTGATGGAGCCGGTGGGGTTCTGGTCCTCCAGCTTGGCCCAGAGTCGGACGTCGTCACTCGGTGAGAGGTTCGGCAGACCTACGAGCGCCGTGTGACCGACGGAGTCGATCAGTGAGTCGTAGCGGGTCACTGAGTTAGTTCGCCGCCCACGGCCCGGCACCCCCGCCGGGGCGCTTCGCCGCCCACGGCCCGGCACCCCCGCCGAAGGGGGTGCTGCCGCCCGCGACGGCCGGCAGGATGACGACCGTGTCGCCGTCGGACAGCTCGGTGTCCAGACCACCGGTGAACCGGACGTCCTCGTCGTTGACGTAGACGTTGACGAACCGCCGGATGGCACCGTCCTCCAGGAGACGCTCCCTGATCCCGGTGTGCGAGGACTCGAGGTTCTCCACGAGCTCGGCGACGGTTCCCCCGCTGCCCTCGACGGCGCGCTCGCCGTCGGTGTACGTGCGCAGGATGGTGGGGATGCGGACCTCGATGGCCATGTCAGCTCGTCGCTCTCTTCTCGGGGGTGGTTCTATCGGTCGTAACGCTCGACGACCTGCACATCTTCCTCGGTGACCTCACCGTCCACGATCCGGTACGACCGGAAGTCCACGGGACCGGACTCGTGGGCGCCGTCGCGGGTGGAGACGAGCACGTAGTGCGCGTTGGGCTCGGACGCACGATCGATGTCGGTGCGCGACGGGTACGCCTCGGTGGCCGAGTGCGAGTGGTCGACGACGCCGGGGTCCTCGTCGTTGTCGTCCATCTCTCGGTAGAGCCGCAGCAGATCGCCGGAGTCGAACTCGTAGAAGGTCGGCGACATGGCGGCGTTCAACATCGGCACGTGACGCAGGGGGACGTCCGAACCCGCTGGTCCGGCGACGACGCCACAGGCCTCGTCCGGGTGGTCCCGGCGCGCGTGGGCGATGATCGCGTCGTGGGTGGCGCGGTCGATGGTCAGCACGCCGTGGAGTCTATCGGCGTGCGACAGGCGCCTCGGCGCCCTCCCACGCGCTGAGATCGATGGCGAGTCTCAGCCGGCGAACTGACTGCCGACGGCGACGAAGCCGACGAAGCCCGCGACGAAGACGGCCGTGCGAACGAGCCCGCGTCGCAGCTGCACAGCGACGTCGGACCGGATCGCGACAGCGCTGTGCGGTGCTCCAGGAACGACTGCTGCCATGTCATGAACACTACTGTTCGGAAGTCCGAACTTCAATGACGCACCGGTCGAAGATCGTCGGCGTGTCACGGTGGACGTCCCGCACGCTCTAGCCTGAGTGGGTGTCCACCCCGGATCTCTCGCCCTCGATGCAGGACCACCTCAAGATCATCTGGACCGCCCAGGAGTGGTCCGACGCCAAGGTGTCCTCGCGGGCGATCGCGCAGCGACTGGGCCACTCCCCCTCGACGGTCTCGGAGACGATCAAGCGCCTCGTCGCCCAGGGCCTGGTGACCCACGAGCGCTACGGGGACGTCGAGCTCACCGACGCCGGGCGAGAGGTGGCGCTCTCCATGGTGCGGCGACACCGCCTCATCGAGACCTTCCTCGTCGACTATCTCGGATACGCGTGGGACGAGGTGCACGACGAGGCGGAGGTGTTGGAGCACGCCGTCTCCGACGACTTCGTCGAACGTCTCTCGGCCCGCCTCGGCCACCCGGACCGGGACCCGCACGGCGACCCGATCCCCTCATCGAGCGGGCGGGTACCGGATCTTCCCGCCACCCAGCTCTGCGACGTCGGCGCACCGGCGCACGTCAAGGTGGCTCGGGTCTCCGACGCGGACGGCGAGCTGCTGCGCTACCTCGACGACCACGCCCTGGGGCTCGACAGCGTCCTCGACGTCGTGGAGCGCCACGATGCCGCCGGCACGCTCTCCATCGACGTCGACGGCGAGCGCGTCCAGCTCGGCCTGCCGGCCGCCGCGGCCATCTGGGTCGTTCCGGCCTGAGGTGCGGCTCGAAGGGACCTCCGGTTGAGCGACCCCGCTAGAGTTTTGGTATGCCAAAATCTCGTGCCTCTGGTCTCCTCGAAGCCGACCACGCCACCGACCGGCTCCGCGAACTGATCGTCGACGGCCATCTCGCACCTGGCGAGCGCCTCGTCGAGCGGTCGCTCGCCGACCGGCTGGGCCTGTCGCGAGTCCCGGTGCGCGAGGCGTTGCAGACCCTCGTGAGCGAGGGCTTCGCCACGGTCCGCCCCACCGGAGGGGTGGCGGTCCGCCGGCACCGCCGGACCGAGGTAGCCGAGCTGCTGGAGATCTCCCACGCACTCGACGCCGTCGCCGCGCGTCGGATGCTCCAGGACGGCACCGCCCTCACACCGTTGCACGAGGTCCTGCAGGACGGCGAGCGAGCTCTCGCGGAGGGTCGATCGGACGACGCGACCGCGCTCAACGCGCGGTTCCACGAGGTGCTGCTCGAGATCGCACCCTCCCCCATGGTGCGCGAGACGACCCGCCCCCTGCGTCGACTCCTGCGCTGGCTGCTGCGCCAGCACCCCGACGCCGGCACGATCCACCGCGAGCACGTTGAGCTCGTGGACGCCCTGGCGGCGCGCGACGCCGACCGCCTCGAGCAGGTCCTCCTCGCTCACGCCCGCACGAGTCGACACGCACTGGAGGAGACCCGATGAGACGCGCTGCCCTGATCACCCTCGCCGTCGCCCTGGTCGCGGCGTGCTCGTCCGGCTCGCCCTCCGCCCCGACGGAGCGGAGCCCCAGTCCGTCGGGGCCCACGACGCGTCCTAGTCCGAGTCCTAGTCCGAGCGAGACCGCACCACCGAGGCCGACGAATGAGGAGCAGGCTCGCCTCGATCGGCGTCTGCGCGACGCCGCCTGGAAGGACGACGTCGCGGCCGCCCGTCGGCTCATCGAGCAGGGCGCCGACGTCAACGCGAAGGACGAGACGGTGCAGAGCGCCTACCTCATCGCGACGAGCGAGGGCTATCTCGACCTGCTCGACCTCACCCTGAGGAACGCCGCCGACGTCGACGACCTCGACTCCTTCCGCGGCACCGGGGCCATCAGGGCGGCCGAGCGCGGACATGCCGGTGTGGTGGGCCGACTCGTCGCCGAGGGCGTGGACGTCGACCACGTCAATCGGCTCGGCTGGGTGGCCCTGCACGAGGCCCTCGTGTTCGCCAAGCCGGAGAGGCGATGGCAGTACGTCGACACGACGCGCGTCCTCGTCGCCGCCGGCGCCGACGTCCGCGTGCGCGCCGAGCGCGACGGTCGCTCCCCGGTGGAGCTGGCGGGCGCCGGCGGACTCGACGCGCAGCGCTCCCTGCTCGAACGGGCCGCCCGCACGAAGGACGCACCGCGCGCGGAGGCGGACCAGCGCCTGCTGCGCGCGGCAGGCGACGGCGACGCGGACGAGGCGGCGCTCGCCCTACGCCAGGGCGCCCGCCTCGAGGCACGCGACGAGCGGAAGCGCACGCCTCTCCTCCTGGCTGCGGCGGGCGACCACGCCGGCGTCGCCCGTCTGCTCCTCCATCTCGGCGCCGACCCGAACGCGGTCGACGACCGCTCCGACACCCCGTGGCTCGTCACCGGTGTGACCGGCAGCGTCCCGATGGGTCGCCTGCTGCTGCGCGCCGGCGCCGACCTCACCCTGAAGAACCGGTTCGGAGGCCTCTCCCCCATCCCCGCGAGCGAACGGGGCCACGTGGAGTACGTGCGCTGGGTCGTCGGCACCGACGTCGACCTCGACCACGTCAACGACCTCGGCTGGACCGCCCTGCTCGAGGCCGTCGTGCTGGGTGACGGCGGCCGGCGCCACCGTCAGGTGGCCCGCGCGCTGCTGGAGGCGGGCGCCGACCCGACGATCACCGACCGGCAAGGTCGCACGGCCGCTCAGCTGGCCCGCGACCGCGGCCTCACCCAGATGGTCCGTCTCCTCGAGGAGAAGTGACGCCTGGACAAGCCCAGCCCCCCGGCGCATCCTGAGCACACCGTCTCATCAGTGCATCCGGGGGAATCATGTCCAGGTCAACACGTCTGCTCGCCGTCGCCGGGGTGACAGCGGCACTCGCCGTCTCCAGCCTCACGGCCGCTACCGGGGCAGCATCGGAACCGGCCGCTTCGCCCGACGGCGAGATCCTCGTGATCTCGCTGAACGCGACCGAGATCTACCAGCCAGACGACAACGACGACGACCGAGATCTGGTCAACTTCGCTGAGAGCATCGCGGCCGACGAGGCGCGCGGCAGGATCGACGCCCCCGACGTCTTCTTGCTGCAGGAGGTCTCTCGCAGGTCGGCCCGAGACATCACCACCGTCCTCAACGAGGAGCTCTATGGATCCGAGGACGTCTATCGGGTGATCGTGGATGCCGGGAAGCACCGTCTGGGTGGCTGGCACACCAAGAAGACGAAGCCGAAGGTCAGGCGCGAGAGCGCCGTCGTGATCAACACCCGCACCATGACCGCCGGACGCGACCTCCCGCAAGCGCAGATGTACCTCGATCTGCGAACCAAGAAGAAGCACTTCAGAGAAGCGAAGAAGAAGGGCTGGAATCACTTCCAGGCCGCCACGACTCGGGTGACGGAGAGGTCGTCCGGCCGCGGCGCGGTGGTCACCAGCACACGGATGATGAAGAACGGTCAGTTCGCCTTCCGCGAGAACGACGGACGCCAGAAGGAGGATGGCGAGCTGAAGCACCGAGGAAACACCGTGGGCAACCAGTACAAGGGACAGTGGGCGAAGGCCCTGATCGGGCTCCACGCTGAGCTAGTCGATGAGACCTACACGGCCTCGATCATCGGTGGCGACTTCAACTGTGGCGGAAAGACCATCACCAGGCCCGGCAAGTGCGGCGACAAGCAGCTGTGGAAGCGGTTCACGGAGACGGCGAAGTATCGCGACAGCAACGGACCGAGTCGGATCGATCAGATCTTCACCAAGCACACCGGCTCGGTCCAGAGCGTCCAGGACGACGGCTACAAGCGACGCGTGACCGGGCAGGACGGCGACGAGCATGCCGACTCGTGGAAGAAGTGCGCGAAGGCTTGGTCCGCCGATGAGCCGACCTCCGGACGTGAACACGGCGCGAGGTGCCTCGAGGACTACTACTCCGACCATGGCTGGATCGGCGTCCGCGTGAGTCTCGAGCCCTGACCGCGTCCGTGTCGGCAGGGCCTCGTCAGCCGCTCGTGGCCACCTCGGTCAGGGCGCGGAGCCGCGCCAGGTCCTGACGGACCGCCTCGGCGTCGCGCTCGAAGTCCTCGTCGGTGACGCCCGGCAGGTGCCGGAGCGTGAACACGACCTCGGCGCCCTGCGGGTGGGCCAGGCCGCGCAGCGGGGTGGTCCCGATCTCACCGGAGGGCAGCTCGACGTCGTGGTCGAGCACACCGAGATCGTTCCGGGGGACGAATCGCACGACGACGCGACCCATCGGCGAGTCGACGACGAGCGCGTCGCCCTGCTTCTCAGCCTCCCCGGTCGCCAGGCCGGCAGCCCAGAGTGGCAGGTGCAGCGGATCGGCCGCGTAGTCGTAGACCGTCCGCGGGTCGGCACGGACCACGACGCCCAGGTGGAGGCTCCGCACGCCGTTCACCCGAGCGAGAGCACGAGCGACTCCTGCACGTACCCCAGCCAGTCGTAGACGTCGGACATGGCCCGGACGGCCTCGTCGTCGCTGTGCTGCACGAGATGCGCGTCCTCGTCGGCCTCGATGCCGAGGCGGGTGGCCAGCGAGAGGCGGACGTCGGTGATGGACCGCAGCCAGGCCTGCACCGTCGCGGCGTCGAGCTCCACCTCCACGACGGTGCTTCCCTCCGGATCCAGCCCGCCCGCGACGAGGGACTCGATGAGCCGCTCCGCGTTGGCGACCTTGCTCGACGCGAGCGACTTCTCGGTGAAGCGGCGGAACTCCGCGGCGTCCTCCGCGTCGTCGCGATAGGCGTCGGGCAACAACCGCTGCAGGACGGGGTCCTCCGGCGGCAGCAACGGTCCGCCGATGCCAAGCTCACTGCCGAGGGGGTCGACGCTGGACTCCTCGGCCGCGTGACGGTCGCGCAGGAGCTCGACCACCTGTCCGGCCAGGCTCGCGAGGACCTGTGCCTCGGCCGGCTCGAAGGTGGCCGTGATGCCGCCGCGACGGCGACGTTTGAAGGGTTTCATCAGATGGCGTCGGTCCGTTGCAGGGTGGCCCAGAGCCCGTACTCGTGCATGGCCTGCACGTGACGCTCCATCTCCTCGCGGGTGCCGCTGGAGACGACGGCCTTGCCGTCGTGGTGGACCGCCAGCATGAGCTCGGTGGCCTTCTCCTCGGTGTAGCCGAAGTAGTTGCGGAACACGTACGAGACGTAGGACATGAGGTTGACGGGGTCGTTCCAGACGATCGTGACCCACGGGTCCTGCAGCTGGACGTCGGCAGCGACGTCGAGCTCCTCGGTCTCCACGGGGGCGGTGCTCGTCACGGTTCCATTGTGACGCAGTCCGCCGGGCACGCGAAACGCGCTCGCCCGACCCCCGAGCCGAGCCCCGTGCGGGCCCCTACGCTGGCCCTGTGACGACCGCACTCCTCACCGACCACTACGAGCTGACGATGCTCCGGGCGGCACTGGCCGACGGCACAGCGCATCGTCGCTCGGTCTTCGAGCTGTTCGCCCGACGCCTGCCCACCGGCCGCCGCTACGGCGTCGTCGCCGGCACGGACCGGCTGCTCGACGCCCTGGAGGCCTTCCGCTTCGACGACTCCGACCTGGAGTGGCTGCGCCGCACCGACGTCGTCGACGATGCGACCGCCGAGTGGCTCGCGACGTATCGGTTCTCCGGCGACGTGTGGGGCTACCCCGAGGGCGAGCTCTACTTCCCCGGGTCTCCTGTGCTCGTCGTCGAGGGCACCTTCGCGGAGGCGGTCGTCCTCGAGACCGTCTTCCTGTCGATCCTCAACCACGACTCCGCGATCGCCTCGGCCGCGGCACGCATGATCGGCGCCGCCGGCGAGCGCCCCTGCATCGAGATGGGGTCGCGCCGCACGCACGAGTGGGCCGCCGTCGCCGCCGCCCGGTCCGCCTACGTCGCCGGGTTCTCGGCCACGTCCAACCTGGAGGCCGGTCGGACCCACGGGATCCCGACCACCGGCACGAGCGCCCACTCCTTCACGCTGCTGCACGACACCGAGCGCGACGCGTTCACGGCACAGGTCGAGTCGCTGGGAGCCACGACGACGCTGCTCGTCGACACCTACGACATCGCCGAAGCAGTCCGCACGGGCGTCGAGGTGGCCGGACCCGGCCTGGGCGCGGTCCGCATCGACTCCGGCGACCTGCCGTCCCTCGCCCGGCAGGTGCGCGACCAGCTCGACGACCTGGGCGCCTCCGGCACACGGATCGTCGTCACGAGCGATCTCGACGAGCACGCCATCGCCACCCTGGCTGCCGCGCCGGTCGACGGGTACGGCGTCGGCACGGCGCTCGTCACCGGTTCCGGTGCCCCTACCTCGGGGTTCGTCTACAAGCTCGTGGCCCGGGAGGACGGCGCCGGCGCACTCGTCCCAGTGGCCAAGAAGAGCATCGACAAGGCGTCCGTGGGTGGACGCAAGCATGCGCTGCGTCGCCTGTCGGAGTCCGGGGTCGCCGAGGCCGAGGTGATCGGCATCGGAGCCGCGCCCACCGACGACGGCGACGACCGCGCCCTGCTGGTGCCGCTGGTGGAGGCCGGCCGACGCGTCCACGTCGACACCCTTCACGACGCCCGCTCCCGACACGCCGCCGCCATGGCCGAGCTGCCCGCCGACGCCCGCAAGCTCTCCCGTGGCGAGCCGGTC
>JBQGDU010000521.1:0-1725 GCA_052039245.1 Aeromicrobium sp.
GCACGTCCCAGTCGAGCGCGCGCACGCCTTGCACTCGGGCAGCGCCGTCGAAGTCACCCGTGAGCGCGCGGGCCAGGACCGCCGCGGGCCGGCCGGCCACGACGACGCTGAGGCGCCCGTCGGGTCGCAGCACTGGTACGACGGCACGCAGGGCACTCACGGGGTCCTCCACGTGCTCGAGCACGCCGTGGCAGACCACGAGGTCCTGCGTCCCGTCGTCGACCAGCGTGTGCACGTCGGTGGCATCACCCTGCAACCCGACGACGGACCTGTCCGGCACGCCTGCCTCGACCGCCCGGCGGTGCAGGGAGGCCAGGGCGTCCGGGCTGGGGTCGACCACGGTGACGCGGTGACCCTGGGCCGCCAGGCGCACGGCGTCACCACCGGTACCGCCACCGAGGTCGAGGACGTCGAGCGGACCGTCCGCGGGCACGAGGTCGACGGCGTCGAGCACCGACTGCCACATCACCTCACCGCGCACCGGTCGCATGACGACACTGTCGCACAGCCGGGACCACGTCGGTCCCCCTGCCCGCCTGCGGTGAGACCTCGAACCCACCTCCCCGGAAGCTCCGCGTACCCTGCCCGCATGGCTCGCGTGGTGGTGGTCGGCGGAGGCTTCGCCGGGCTCGCGAGCGCGGCACGCATCGCCAAGCTCCGCCACGAGGTGGTGCTCGTCGAGCTCCGGCACGAGCTCGGCGGCCGACTGCGCGACGTCCGACCCGGTGTGGGTGGCTGGCAGGTCTGTCCGGACACGATGACGCTGCCCGGGGTCGTGCGCGACCTGTTCCGCAAGTCGGGTCGCCCGTTCGACGCGGTGCTCGAGCTGGAGCCCGTCCCCGGACGTCGCCACGTCTTCGCCGACAAGACGGTCCTCGACCTCCCGATGGGCCGGCGCTCGGACCAGCACGACGCGCTCGTCGCGCTGCTCGACGACGACCCGTGGTCACCGTGGGTCGACACGATGCCGGACGTGTGGGACGTGCTGCGCCGCAGGACCATCCACCGGCTGCCCGACGGCCCTGCGTCGTTGGACCGACAGGACCGGCGGACCCTCCGTGCACGACGGCCCGTCCTGCGCGAGGTCCGGCGACCACTCAAGGACGAGCGGCTCCGCGCGATGGTGCTCGACCCCGTGCGGCTCGACGGTGACGACGCACGCGTCACCCCGGCGTTCGCCGCCGTCACCCACTACCTGGAGCGGAACTTCGGGCGGTGGCGCCTCGTCGGCGGGATGCCGGCACTCGCCGACGCACTCACCCGCCGCCTGGCCGAGCGTCGCGTCACGGTCCGTCTCGGCGAGCGTGCCCACGGAGTCTCCGTCACCGCCGAGGGTGCGGTCGACGGCGTGCTCACCGACGACGGGACGCTCCCGGCCGACGTGGTGGTGTGGGCGGCCGGGACGTGGCCCACACCGTTGCCGGCCCCACGGCTGCTCCCCCGCATCCCTGCGGCCCGGACCTACGTGCGCCTCTCTCCCGACGCACCCAGTCTGCCCCTCGACGTCGAGGCGCACGCCGATCCGCCGCTGCGGCTCTGGTCGAACGGCAGTGCCTGCTGGACCATCGCCCATCACAACGCCGAGGACCCGCTCGTCGCGCTCGCCCGAGTCGGGATCGACCTGCGCCAGCATGTCGAGGAACGGCACGACGCGAGCCCCAGGGACCTCGTCCTCGACGCGCACTGGGGGTGGCAGTGGCGTGGTTGGACGTCGCAGGTCGACCG
>JBQGDU010000522.1:0-3361 GCA_052039245.1 Aeromicrobium sp.
AGATCGGCCAGCTCGTCGACCACGACGAGCAGGTACGGGTAGGGCGCGAGCTCGCGCTCACTGCCCGGTGGCACGGTGACCTTGCCCGCGCGGACCGCCTTGTTGAAGTCGTCGATGTGCCGGAAGCCGAAGTTGGACAGGTCGTCGTAGCGCAGGTCCATCTCCCGCACGACCCACTGCAGCGCCTCGGCGGCCTTCTTGGGGTTCGTGATGATCGGGGTGATCAGGTGCGGGACACCCTCGTACGCGGTCAGCTCGACGCGCTTGGGGTCGACCAGGATCATCCGGACCTCGTCCGGCGTCGCCCGCATCAGCAGCGAGGAGATCATCGAGTTCACGAAGCTCGACTTGCCCGATCCGGTGGCGCCGGCGACGAGCAGGTGCGGCATCTTGGCGAGATTGGCGACGACGAACCCGCCCTCGACGTCCTTGCCGAGGCCCATGACCATCGGATGGTGGTCGCTGCGGGCCTTGTTGGAGCGCAGCACGTCGCCGAGACTCACCATCTCCTTGTCGACGTTCGGGATCTCCACACCGATCGCGGACTTCCCCGGGATGGGGCTCAGGATCCGCACCTCGTTGGAGGCGACGGCGTAGGAGATGTTCTTGCTCAGCGCGGTGACCTTCTCCACCTTGACGGCCGGCCCGAGCTCCACCTCGTACCGCGTGACCGTCGGGCCACGGGTGTAGCCGGTGACGGTGGCGTCGATCTGGAACTGCTCCAGCACCTCGGTGAGACGATCGACGACGGCGTCGGAGGCGTCGGAACGGGCCTTGTGCGGTGAGCCCTCCCTGAGGACGGTGCTGTCGGGCAGGGTGTAGACGACGTCGCCGGACAGCGCGAGCTGCTCGGCGCGCACGGGAAGCGGCTCCAGGGGCGGTGGCGTGACCTCGGCCTCGGCAGGCTCCGGGGACTCCTCGCTCGGCTCCGTGGCGGCTTCCTCGGCCGCCTTCTCACGCCGCTTGCGACGGGCCTTGGCGGCCACCTGGCGGTCCTCCTCCGGGCCGTCCACGAGCGGGTTCTCGTAGGGCTCGTCGGCGGCGGTGCGCGGGTGGCGGGCCTTCATGCCGACCGGCTCGGACTCCTCAGGGGCGGCGCGCCCCAGGAGTCGGTCGCGGGCGGCACCGAGTCGCTGGGGGACGGCGTGTACCGGCGTGGCCGTGACCACCAGCAGTCCGAAGAGCACGACGAGGACGAGCAGGGGCGCCACGACGAACGGCGTCTTGAGCAGATCCATCGGGATGGCGGAGAAGAGGAACCCCAGCGCTCCACCGGCGTCGCGCACCTCGGCCATCTGGTCGGGCCGAGGGACGCCGTGGGACAGGTGGACCAAGCCCAGGGTCCCGCCGCTGATCGACGACCAGCCGATCACCTGGCGCCCTGCGGGGCCGTTGCGGTCGGGATGGCGCAGCGTGCGCCACGCGACGACGAGCAGCACGATCGGCACTGCCCAGGCGAGCAGGCCGACGGTTCCGGTGGCAGCCGCCCGGACCCCCTCGGCCACGGTGCCGGGGATCTGCCACCACACCGAGGCGGCGACGACGATCGCGACGGCCACGATGAAGAAGCCCACGCCGTCACGACGCTGCTCGGGCTCCAGGTCTGAGGCGGAGTGTCCGATGCTGCGGGCCACAGCGCCGACGAGGCCCGCGAGACCCAGCCAGAAGGCCGTCGAGGCACGCAGGACACCGCCCACCACCGCAGCGATCGGCCCGGGGCCGGTGCGCTTGGAGGCAGGCTTGCGCTTGCTCGAGCCACGGGAGGCCGGCCGCTTCTTGGCAGCCTGACTGCCGGATGGCCGCTTCCGCGGCTGTGCCGGACCTCGCTGGGCCGAACCTCGCTGACGCGATGGGGAAGACGTTCGGGTCGCCATGGCGAAAGCCTAAACCAAAGGTCGAGGTTGACCCGCGTCCCACGCCGTGCTGTTCTCCGACCGGTTCACAGCGTCGGGGCACCCACTCCGAGCGCCTGGTGGAACCTGTCGACGACGAGCGTCGTGATCCGGTGGTCCGGTGCGCCACCGTCGAGCAGCGGCGCCGTCACGAGGTCGGCGCCGCAGTGCCGCAGCATGTCGGCGTCCCGGCCGGGAGTCAGCAGGTAGGAGGCCACCACGACACGCCCGCCGTGCGAGCGCGCGAGGTCGACGGAGTCGGTCAACGGCGTCTCGCGGCCACCGACGGAGCCGATGTGCACCGGGCCGCCCCAGACGGCGCTCACCAGTCGCGCGGCGCGGGAGTATCCCTCCGCTGCCGCTCCGGCCTGTCCCCCCGCCACACCGAGGACGATGGTGTCCTCCTTGCGGGCTCCCGCCTCGATGAGGCGCTGCACGCAGATCTCGGCGAGACTCCAGTCGGGCCCGAGCGACGGGGCCGTCGTCAGGCCGGGATCACTGCGCCGGGCCACGGCCAGCGCGGCCTGGACGTCGGTGCCCTCGGTCAAGGTCAGTGGCACCGCCACACGGACGGGCAGGTCGGAGTCCTCCGGCGGCAACAGCTCCACCGGAGTGTCTCGCACGTCCACCGACGGCGCGTCGCGCCGCACGGCGTTCACCAGTGCTCCGAGTGCCGCGCGCTGGGCCGCGTCGGCGTTCCCCGACGAACATGCGTAGAGGACCTCCCCCGTCATTCGAGCCGACACCTCGTCACCCGTCCTCCCACGAAGGCCGACGCGGCCGGCGAGTTCCGTGCGCAACATCCCTCGCCGACCGCGGTCGGTGTCCCACCAAGTTCGGCCCCGCGCCGAACATGACTCGAATCTAGGGAGCGGTTGTTTCCGGGCCGCCAAGGCGTTGTTTCGACCGGGTAACGGTTTCCGAGCGTGACGATGGGCCCGGGGAAGGTGCGGGTCCCGCGGCGTTCAGGCCTGGAGCACGATCGGGATTATCATCGGACGGCGGCGCAGCTTGCGCCCGGCGAACGACCCGACGACGCGACGCACCACCTGCTGCAGCTGCTTGGTGTCGTGCGTGCCCTCGGCCAGCGCCTGCTCGAGCGCGTCGACGATCCGCGGGGTCACCTCGTCGAAGACCGTGGCCTCCTCGGCCAGGCCGCGCGCGTGCACCTCGGGCCCGGTGATGATCTTGCCGGTGGTGGAGTCGACCACCGTCACGATGGAGATGAAGCCCTCGTCGCGCAGGATGCGGCGGTCCTTCAGCTCGGAGTCGGTGATCTCGCCGACCGACGAGCCGTCCACGTAGACGTAGCCGCAGTCGACTGCGCCCACGATCGAGGCGTGACCGTCGACGTGGTCGTCGACGTACCCGTCCTCGGCCAGCTGAACGTTGGGCAAGCCTGTCTTGGTGGAGAGGGCGCCGTTGGCGTGCAGGTGTCGGATCTCGCCGTGCACCGGAATCACGTTGGT
>JBQGDU010000523.1:0-2053 GCA_052039245.1 Aeromicrobium sp.
GGCGAGGGGTCGACGGCAGCGCACGGGACCGATCCTCGCGCATTCCCTCGTGCGCGTGGGGGTACGTCGTCGCCATGACCCCAGGACACGACCCCGACAAGGTCGACCCGACCAACCAGAGCGGTCGCCCGCTGGTGGTGACCGGTGCGGTCATCGGACTGCTGCTCGCCCTCTCGGCGCTGCTCGTGGTGTACCTGCTCTCCCGCTGAGGCCTTCCACAGCTCGGGCGCGACCGTTCCCGAGGTGTCGGTCGGCGCTCATAGGGTGAGCGTCGTGACCCTGCACCTGCACACCGCCGAGCGCACCGACGCCCTCGCCGACGCCCTCGCGGACCTGCTGGTCACCCCGCTGTCCGATCCCTTCGCGCGCGAGGTCGTGGTGGTGCCGGCCCGCGGCGTCGAGCGCTGGCTCACCCAGCGCCTCTCCCACCGGCTCGGCGTGGGCGACCGGGGCGGTGACGGGGTCTGCGCCGGCGTCGACTTCGTGACGCCGCACTCGCTCGTGTCGCTGCTCCTCGACCGCGACGCCGAGGACCCCTGGAGCCCCGACCGGCTCGCCTGGCCGCTCCTCGAGGTGATCGACGGTTGCCTGGACGAGCGCGGGTTCGAGGACCTCTCCCGCCACCTCGGGCAGGGGGACCCGACGGACGAGCGCTCCGCGCGGCGCTACGCCGTGGCGCGCCGCCTGGCCGGCCTCTTCGGCTCCTACGCCGTCCAGCGTCCGCAGCTGGTGCGTGACTGGCGAGCGGGCGACGACACGGACGGCGACGGCCATGGGCTGGCCTCGGACCTGCGCTGGCAGGCCGAGCTCTGGCGGCGGCTCGTCCAGCGGGTCGACGCCCCGGCGCCCGACCTGCGACACGCCGACACGGTCGCGCGCCTCGAGGCGACCGCGGAGGGTCTCGACCTGCCCGGCCGCCTGTCGCTCTTCGGCCACACCCGGCTGTCGGTGACCGAGGTGAAGCTGCTGCGCGCACTCGGCCGGCACCGCGAGGTCCACCTCTGGCTGCCCCAGCCCTCGCCCGCCCTGTGGACAGCGCTCGCGCCGACAGCGGCCGTCGGTCCCGTCGCGCGGGCCGACGACGACTCCGCTGCTCTCGTCGCGCACCCGCTCCTCGCGTCGCTGGGCCGCGACTCCCGCGAGCTGCGCCGCACCCTCGGCGAGGTCGAGACCCAGCAGCACAGCGCCGGCCACGCCGACCCGGCGACGTTGCTCGGCTGGCTGCAGGCCGACCTCCGAGCCAACCGCTCGCCGGACGCAGCGACCCTCGCCGGCCGCGTGCGTGCCGCGACGGACCTGTCCGTGCAGGTGCACGCCTGCCACGGCACGGCCCGACAGGTCGACGTGCTGCGCGAGGTCCTCGTGGGCCTGCTGCAGGACGACCCGACGCTCGAGCCCCGCGACATCCTCGTGATGTGCCCCGACATCGAGACCTACGCCCCGCTCATCTCGGCCGGCTTCGGCCTCGCCGACGTCGCCGACGAGCGCACCGGCCACCCGGCCCACCGGCTGCGGGTGCGGCTCGCCGACCGGTCGCCGGGCGCGACCAACCCGCTGCTGGGCGTGGCGGCCGACCTGGTCGAGCTGGCCGCCGGACGGATGAGCGCCACGGCCGTGCTCGACCTCGCCGCAGCCGAGCCGGTCCGTGCCCGGTTCGGGTTCACCGACGACCACCTCGAGCGGATGACCCGCTGGGTCGACCAGGCGGCGATCCGCTGGGGCTACGACCGCGACCACCGCGGCGCCTTCGGCCTCGACCTCGACGCCAACACTTGGCTCAGCGGCCTCCAGCGGGTGCTCCTCGGTGCCGCGATGTCGGGTGAGGGCCACCGCTACGTCCGCGCCACGCTCCCGATCGACGACGTCGGCGACAGCCACCTCGAGCTCGTCGGCACCTTCGTCGAGATGGTCGACCGGCTGCACACCTTCGTGCGCGCGGCGCGCGACGCGACATCGGTCGCCGACTGGACCACCGCGCTCGGTCGCGCCGTCCACGGGCTCACCGCGAGCAGTGCCGACGACGCGTGGCGGGTCGCCCAGTTCGACCGCGAGC
>JBQGDU010000524.1:0-8646 GCA_052039245.1 Aeromicrobium sp.
GAGATGGTCAAGACCATCCCCCTCGGGATCCGCGAGGCCGGCCGTCGGATGAACTCGATGTCGCAGGGTGGGCAGCCGGTCGACGTCGCCGAGGCGATCGCCTGGTTCGCCCATCCCGGCTCCGGTGCCGTGAGCGGCAACGTGCTGGGTGTCAACGGCCAGATGCTGCTGGGGGCCTCATGAGCACCAAGCAGTTCGAGAAGGCCCCTGCGACCCTGCCGCTCATGCTCAAGGCGGCACTGCCCGCGGTACCCGGGGTCGGCTCGCTTCCGGGGGTGAAGCACGCCTCCTCCGAGGTACCGGACCTGACGCTGCGCCGCGACGGCGTCGCCGTCGACCAGCAGCACCTCGAGCGCTACCTCGACGTCTGCGAGTTCGCTCGGACCGACGTGTTGCCGGCCACCTACCCGCACATGGCGGCCTTCGGCCTGCACATGGCGCTGATGACCGACACCTCCTTCCCCTTCGCCCCGATGGGGCTGGTGCACCTGCGCAACCGCATCACCCAGCACCGTGCGCTCACCACCGCTGACGTCTTCGACGTCGAGGTCCGAGCGGCGGACCTGCGCCCCCACCCCAAGGGCCGCCTCGTCGACCTCATCACGACCGTCACGAGCGAAGGGGACGTCGTGTGGGAAGAGGTCACGACGCTCTTCTCCCGTGGCAAGGGCGGCGCGAACGAGACCACTCCCGCTCCGCTCGACGGCGTCGAGGCGCCGCAGGGCGTCGTCCACTGGCGACTCGGAGGCGACCTCGGTCGTCGCTACGGGGCGGTCTCCGGCGATCGGAACCCGATCCACCTCTACCCGATCACGGCCAAGGCGTTCGGGTTCCCGCGCAACATCGCGCACGGCATGTGGACCAAGGCGCGGTGCCTCGCCGCACTGCAGAACCGACTGCCCGCGGCCTTCAGCGTCGATGTCGAGTTCAAGAAGCCGATCCTGCTGCCGGGCACCGTGGTCTTCGGCTATGACGTGGCCGGTTCCGACATCACCTTCGGCGTCAAGGCGCAACGCAAGAACGCGACGCACCTGACCGGGCGCGTCAACGCCTGACCGGGCGCGTCAACGCCTGACCGGCCGGATGAGGCCCTCCTGGGCGACGGTGGCGACGAGCGTGCCGTCCTCGGAGAACACGCGGGCCGTGGCGAGGCCGCGTGCTCCCGAGGCCGAGGGGGACGTCTGGTCGTACAGGAGCCACTGGTCCGCTCGGATCGGTCGGTGGAACCAGATGACGTGATCGAGCGACGCGGGCTGCACCTCCGGCGAACCGATGAGCTTGCCGTGCGGCAGGAGCGCGACGCCCAGGAGGCTGAAGTCGCTGATGTACGTGAAGGCCGCGTTGTGCACGAGCTGGGAGTCGGGCAGCTCCCCGGAGGCGCGGAACCACAGTCGCTGCACGGCGGGGACGGTCTCGCGGGTGGTGTCGGTCTCCGGCCGGTTGTCACCGATGTACCGCAGGTCGAAGGAGGACCACTCCCGGCGCCACTCCGGCAGCCGGTCGGGGTCGATCTGCGCGATGACGTCGATGAGGGGGATGGTCTCCTCCGGAGCGGAGACGTCCGGCATGCCGTCCTGGTGGTCCCACCCGTCCTCGACCTTCTGGAACGACGCGGTCATGTAGAAGATCGTCTTGCCGTGCTGGCGTGCCGCGACGCGCCGCGTCGTGAAGGATCCGCCGTCCCGGACGTCCTCGACGTCGTAGACGATGGGAATCGCGGGATCTCCCCCCAGCAGGAAGTAGGCGTGCAGGGAGTGGATGTTGCGGCCCTCGGGGACGGTGTGCTGCGCGGCCATCACGGCTTGCGCCGCCACCTGACCGCCGAAGACCCGCGTGAGCGACGACGACGCGGGTTGATGCCCACGGTAGAGGCCGACCTCGAGAGGCTCGAGTTCGAGTAGGTCCACAAGCTCTTCCAACGATGCAGGCACGGCCCGATGGTATCGACAGCTCCGGCCGGCTCCGGACCCTAGGCGTCGCCGTCCTTGCGCTGGCGAGCGAGGAACTGCTCGAACTGGTCGGCCAGCTCCTCCCCGCTGGGGATGGCGGAGTCGTCGGCCAGCAGGGACTGCGCCGCGCCACGGGTGAAGGCGTCGTACTGCTCCTCCAGACCGCTCAGCACGTCCTCGCCGTCCTGCTGGGCGATCTGCTCCTCGATCTGTGCGAGTGCCTCGCCCTGCAGGGCCCTGAGCTCCTCGAGGTCGAGCACCAGACCCACGCGATCGACCACGGCGTCGAGCAGCGCGAGCGCTGCCTGGGGGTAGTCGACCTGGGAGAGGTAGTGCGGGACGTGCACGACGTAGCCCGCGGCGTCGAGGTCGTGCTCGGCGAGGCGCCACTCGAGCAACGACTGCGCCGAGGAGGGGACCCGGACCTCGGCCTGCCACAGGTTCTTGCGGTCGACGAGCTCAGGCCGGGTGGCGTGCGCGGTGATCATCGGAGGACGGGTGTGCGGGACGCCCATGGGGACGGCGCCGAGACCCAGCGTGAGGGAGACCTCGAGATCCTCCACGACCTCGCGCAGCTCGCCGGCGAAGGCCTCCCAGCGAAAGTCCGGCTCCGGGCCGGCGAGCAGCAGGTACGGTCGGCCCTCGGCGTCACGCTCCAGCACGACGTCGAGTCGGGGTTCCTCGTACTCGGCGTAGTGGTCCTCGCGGAACGTGATGAACGGACGCCGGGCCCGGTAGTCGTAGAACTCGTCGACGTCGAAGGAGTGCAGGACCTCACCACGCCCGGTACGCAGCTGCTCGGCCGCGATGCGGGGAGCACCGCCGGCCGTCAGGAATCCGTCCAGGGCATGGATCAGCACGAGTCCGGAGGGTGTCGAGGAGTCTTGGTCACGTCGAGAAGGCCACATCAGCGTTCAGCGCCTCAGGACCCGTGAGTATTCCGCGTCCACGCCTGGAGCGTGTCGGCGGCGATCGCGTCCGGGGTCAGCCCGAGGCGATCCAGGATGACGTCCCGCTTGGCGTGGTCGAGGAACTCCTGGGCGATGCCGTGCACCCGGACCGGGACGTCCGAGCCGAGGTCGCGCAGCGCCTGGGTGAAGGCGGCACCGACTCCGCCGGTGCGCCCGTTGTCCTCGATCGTGACGACGAGTCGGTGTGCCGCGGCGAGCTCGACGACGGCGGGGTCGAACGGCTTGACCCAGCGCGGGTCGACCACCGTCACGCCGAGACCCGACGTGGCGAGCTTCTCGGCGGCCTCGAGACCGCAGGCAGCCATCGAGCCGACCGCCAGCACGAGCACGTCGTCGTCCTCGCCGCGAGCCAGCACGTCCGCCGTGCCGACAGAGTCGACGGCCGGCAGGTCCGCGGGGACGGCGCCCTTGGCGAAGCGCACGACGGTGGGGGCGTCGTCCACGGCGACGGACTCACGCAGCAGCTCGCGCAACCGGGTGCCGTCGCGCGGTGCCGCGAGCCGCAGCCGCGGGACGAGCTGGAGCATGGACATGTCCCACATGCCGTTGTGGCTCGCGCCGTCGTCGCCTGTGACTCCGGCCCGATCGAGCACGAAGGTGACTCCGCACTCGTGCAGCGCGACGTCGAGCAGCACCTGGTCGAAGGCCCGGTTCAGGAACGTCGCGTAGACCGCGACGACGGGGTGCAGGCCACCCATGGCCATGCCGGCGGCACTCGTGACGGCGTGCTGCTCGGCGATGCCGACGTCGAAGACACGGTCCGGGAATTTCTCCGCGAACGCGTCCAGACCCACCGGGTACAACATCGCGGCGGTGATGCCGACGACGTCGGGACGCTCGTCGGCGATGCGGACGACCTCGTCGCGGAACACCGACGTCCAGCCTGCGGGGGCGACGGACACGGCGTCCCCGGTCTCCCGGTCGAACGGCGGAGCCTGGTGCATCTGGTCGTTCTCGTTCTCGACGGCGATGTCGTACCCGTGGCCCTTGGTGGTGAGGGCGTGGACGAGCACCGGCCCACCGAAGCGCTTGGCCGCCGAGAGGGCCTGCTCCATCGCCTCGAGGTCGTGGCCGTCGACCGGTCCGATGTACTTGAGACCGAGGTCCTCGAACATCCCCTGCGGCGCGAGGGCGTCCTTGAGGCCCTTCTTGATGGCGTGCAGCGCCTCGTACGCGGCAGGTCCGACGGCCTTGGTGCGGTTGAGCCGGTCCTTGATGGCGTTGAGCGTGGGCTCGTAGTGCGGGTTCGTGCGGATCTCGGTGAGTCGGTTGGCGAGGCCGCCCACCGTGGGCTGGTACGACCGGCCGTTGTCGTTGACGACGACGACGAGGCGGCGGTCCTGTCCTGCAGCGATGTTGTTGAGCGCCTCCCAGGCCATGCCGCCGGTGAGCGCCCCGTCGCCGATCACGGCGACGACGTGGTCGTCCCTGCCCATGGTCTGGTTGGCGCGGGCCATGCCGTCGGCGTAGGACAGGCTGGTGGAGGCGTGGGAGTTCTCCACCCAGTCGTGCTCGGACTCCTCGCGACAGGGGTACCCGGACAGGCCGCCCTCCTGGCGCAGCGCACCGAACTCCCCTGCCCGGCCGGTGACCATCTTGTGCACGTAGGACTGGTGTCCGGTGTCCCACACGACACGGTCGCGCGGCGAGTCGAAGATCCGGTGGATCGCCAGCGTCAGCTCCACGACGCCGAGGTTGGGACCGAGGTGGCCGGCGTTGGCCGCGACCGCGTCGATCGTGCGCTCGCGGATCTCGTGGGCGAGGGTCTGGAGCTCGTGGTGGTCGAGGCGCTTGAGGTCCGCGGGCCCGGCGATGGTGTCGAGCACCCCACGGGTGGCACGCTCGGTCGAGCGGTCAGTCGGTCCGGCCATTCGCTCAGTCTACCGACGGTCCGCGAGGCCACCGGACCGGCGAGGCAGGATCCGCCGATCAGACCCGGTAGCGGCCGCGCACGTGCCCGAGGCCGTCGACGCCCCCGACCTCCGCATGCTCGACGACGCCTTCCAGGAGCAGTGCCCACCCCGCGCGCCGCGGCTCCTGGGCGTCGAGGCGGACACCGATCCAGCCCGCGGAGTCGAGCAGCACCGGTCCCCACTCGGAGTCCTCCCAGCTCCCGAGCCGGAACGGGCCGCCGGGCGCCGGCGCCGTCCCGGCGAAGGCCTCGGCCAGGAACTCGTGCGTGGGGCCCAGCAGGTTCACCACGAGCGTGCTCGGCCGGGCTGCCCAGAGGTCGGACTCCTCGTCGACGAGGCCGAGGACGCGAGCAGGAGCACCGTCGGCCACGAGCACCGAGGAGACCGTCAGACCCTCGCGACCGCGGCCCGTCCCGGTGGACCAGACCGTCACCGGTGCGGGCATCCGGCCGCGCAGGCGCCGCATCGGGTCGAGGTCGTCCTCGGCGGGACAGAACGGGTGGTCGGTGTGGATGGTCACCCCTCGACCCTACGAGCACGCGGTCCTAAGGGCCCTCCGGCCGCTCGGTCTCGAGGCGGATCGTCTCGCGACCGAGATCGCGCGCCGAGCGGCCCCGCAGGGACCGGGCGCCCGGGACGGGTTGCTCGGCCGTGAGGTTCAGACCCGGCCGACGGTCCTCGACCACGAACGTGGCCCGGCTGAACGCCTCGGCGCCCGGGGAGCGCACCTGCGAGAGGCAGCGGAAGTCCACCGTCATCTCCGACGGCGTGATCCGGGCGTTCACGTAGCCCCGCAGGTTGTTCTGGAACCGCAGGTGCGGGTTCCACTCCAGCCAGGGGTGCTCGTCGATCGCCGTGTCTGCGCCGTTTCCGCCGGACGTGACGGAGGAGCACACGAGCTCGGTGCCCACGGTCCTGGTGGTCGGGTCCTCGTAGTCGAGCTTGAGCTCACTCGCCCAGTGCGCGTGGACGTCGCCGGTCAGCACGACGGGGTTCCGGACGCCCGCGTCGACCCAGCCGCGGGTCAGCCGGTCCCGCGAGGCGGCGTACCCGTCCCAGGAGTCCATCGAGACGGTCTTGACCGGGCCCTGGGTGCTGTCGCGTTGGGCGAAGAAGACCTGCTGACCGAGCAGGTCCCACCGCGCCCGACTGCTGCGGAAGCCGTCGAGCAGCCAGCGCTCCTGCGCGTCGCCGGTGATCGAGCGAGCGGGGTCCACGGCCTCGGGGCAGTCGGCCTGGTAGCCGTCGCCGCAGCCCTGGTCGCTACGGAACTGGCGCGTGTCGAGCATGTGGAACGTCGCGAGAGACCCCCAGTGCAGACGCCGGTAGAGCTGCATGTGCCCGGCCCGCGGGAAGGAGCGTCGACGCAGCGGCATGTTCTCCCAGTAGGCCTGGAACGCCGCCGCCCGACGGGCCATGAAGCCGGTCGTCTCGTCGCGGTTCTCGGGGACGTCGTCCGCCCAGTTGTTGTCCACCTCGTGGTCGTCGAACACGACGAGCCAGGGCGCCGCGGCATGAGCGGCCTGCAGGTCCGGGTCCGTCTTGTACTGGGCATGACGCTGGCGGTAGGAGGCGAGGTCGACGGTCTCCGGGCCCTCGTGGTTGCGCACGTTGCCGTCCGGCGCGACGTAGTCGTTCGCGGTGTACTCGTAGACGTAGTCACCGAGGTGGAGCACGAGGTCCGGGTGGTCCTCGGCCAGACGACGGTACGCCGTGAAGAAGCCGTGCTCGTACTGGGAGCAGGAGGCGAACGCGAGGGCGAGGGCTCCGGGGAGGGCATCAGGGCGTGGTGAGGTCGTGGCGCGACCGTGGCCACTGACCCAGCGGCCGACCCGGAATCGATACCAGTAGGCGCGGGCGGCCCGCAGTCCCTCCACCTCCACGTGCACGCTGTGGGCGGACCTCGGGTCGGCGCGTGCCGTCCCGCGACGCACGATCCGCAGGAAACGGTCATCGGTCGCGATCTCCCACTCCACGGGAAGTGCGCGGGCAGGCATGCCTCCGAGTCCGTCCGCCGCGGTGGGGTCCACGGCGAGCCGGGTCCAGAGGACGAACCCGTCGGGGGTGGGGTCGCCGCTGGCGACGCCGAGGGTGAAGGGGTCGCGGCGCAGTCGAGCGGCCTGCGGCCGGGAGTCGGGCGTCGCCCCCGAGGCGAGACTCGACCCCATGGCCGTGGTCGCCGACGCGGCGCCGACGAGTGCCCCGGTGCGGATGACGGTGCGGCGTGTGTGCATGCACCCACGGCAGGCGCTGCCGATGAACTGCCCATGCACCGCGGGTGGTCGTGATGCGGCCGACAGAAGAACTCGAGCGGCGGACTTGACTTAATTCAGATCTCGTACAAACTATGTGACATGGCTCTCGTGCTCGGTGTCGACTCCTCCACCCAGTCGACGAAGGCCCTCCTCGTCGACGCCGACGACGGCACCGTGGTGGACGCCCGGAGCGCCCCTCATCCCGACGGCACCGCTGTCGACCCGCGCGTCTGGCTGGAGGCCTTCGACACGGCAGCCGGACCGCTCATCGATCGCGCGGACGCCCTCGCCGTCGGTGGTCAGCAGCACGGCATGGTCGCCCTCGATGAGTCCGGTGAGCCGGTGCACGAGGCGCTGCTCTGGAACGACACACGGTCCGCAGCGGCCGCCCGTGAGCTCGTCGAGGAGATGGGCGGTCCGGAGCAGACGGCCCAGGAGCTCGGCAGCGTCCTGGTGGCCTCGTTCACCGTCACCAAGCTCCGCTGGCTCAGGGACCACGCACCCGATGCCGCCGCTCGTGCCGCCCGGGTGCTGCTCCCCCACGACTACGTGACGTGGCACGCGACAGGGCGCTCCGAAGAGCCCTTCACCGACCACGGCGACGCCTCGGGCACCGGGTACTACTCGACGCTCGACGGCGGGTGGCGGCCCGATCTCGCGGCCTCAGCGCTCGGGCACGACGTCACCCTCCCCCGGATCGTCGAGCCCGGCGAGGCCGCGGGTCGGACCTCGACCGGAGCCGTCGTGGGCGCTGGGACGGGCGACAACATGGCCGCCGCCCTCGGACTGCAGATGACACCGGGAGACCTCCTGCTCTCCATCGGCACGTCGGGAGTCGCCTCGAGCGTCAGCACCTCCCGCCCGGCCGACCCGACCGGGACCGTCACCGGCTTCGCCGACGCCACCGGCCACTACCTGCCCATGGCCACCACGCTCAACGCCGCGAGGATCCTCGACCTCCAGAGTCGTCTGCTCGGGGTCGACCACGAGGAGCTGGCCCGCCTCGCCCTCAGCTCGGTCCCCGGCGCCAACGGGCTCGCCATCTCTCCTTACTACGGCGGTGAGCGCACCCCGGACCGCCCGGACGCCGTCGGCACATGGCACGGCCTCACCACCAGCACGACCCGCGAGGACGTGGCCCGTGCCGCCGTCGAGGCGCTGCTCTGCTCGCTCGCCGACGCGGCCGATGCCGTCTCCTCCGTGACCGGGGAGTCGCCGCGCCGAGTGCTGCTCACCGGCGGAGGCTCCCGCAGCGCGGCCGTCCGCGTCCTGGCTCCCGGGATCGTCGGGCACCCGCTCGTCATGCCCGCCGACGGAGAGTACGTCGCCCTCGGCGCTGCGCGACAGGCCGCCTGGGCCCTGCGCGGCACGCTGCCGCAGTGGCCTCTCGACATCGACCACCACCTCGAGGGCGACCCCCTCCCCTCCGTGCGTGAGGCCTACGCACTCCTGCGCGACCGCACCGAACCGTGGTCCTGACGAAAGGCAACGCATGAGCGTCCCCACCCCCACCCCCGACGACAAGTTCTCCTTCGGACTGTGGACCGTGGCCTATCCG
>JBQGDU010000525.1:0-8644 GCA_052039245.1 Aeromicrobium sp.
GTGCTCGGCGATCGCATCGAGAAGGGGCTGGGTCTGGAGCGGGTTGCGGGTGCCGTCGGCACGTTCGCGCAGCCGACCGTCGTCGATGTAGTCCTGGACGCTCGCCACCTCGAGCCGCAGGCCGAGCCGCTCGACCGTCTCGTCGCGATAGGCGAGGACCTCGGGGAAGTTGTGCCCGGTGTCCACGTGGAGCACGGGGAAGGGGACCGGCCCCGGCCAGAACGCCTTCGTGGCGAGGTGGAGCATCACCACGGAGTCCTTGCCGCCGGAGAACAGCAGCACGGGTCGCTCGAACTCCGCCGCCACCTCGCGGATGATGTGGATCGCCTCGGACTCCAGCCACTCCAGCTGGTCCAGGCGGTAGTCCGGGCGCGCCTGCGGCGCGTCGTCAGTGAGCGCCATGCCCGTCCTTGTCATCAGATGTGCCGGTTCTCATCAGGTGTGCAGGCCGCACTCGGTCTTGTCGAGTCCCGCCCAGCGGCCGGCCCGGGGATCCTCACCGGGCGCCACGCGCCGGGTGCAGGGCGCACAGCCGATCGAGGGGTAGCCGTCGTTCACCAGCGGGTTGACGATCACGTCGTGCTCGTCCGCGTAGGCGAGCAGCTGGTCGAAGGTCCAGTGCGCCAGGGGATTGACCTTGACCAGGCCGTTCTTCTCGTCCCAGTCCACGAGGGGCGTGTCGGCACGCGTCGGGCCCTCGTCCCGTCGAACACCCGTGATCCAGACCTCGTACTCGTGGAGCGTCCGCTCGAGGGGCTCGACCTTGCGCATCGCGCAGCAGGCGGCGGGGTCGCGGGCGAACAGGTCCTTGCCGAACTCGGCGTCCTGCTCGGCGACGCTGCGCTCGGGGGTGACGTCGACGATCGTCAGCTCCATCGACGACTCCACGGCGTCGCGGGTGCCGAGGGTCTCGGCGAAGTGGTACCCGGTCTCCAGGAACAGAGTGTCGACCCAGGGCAGATGACCCGCGACGACGTGGGGGAGCACCGCATCGGCCATCGAGCACGCGACGGCGGTCCGGTAGCCGAAGGTCTCGGCCACCCACGCGAGCACCGCGTCGTGTGCCGCCTCGGGGGCGGCGTCGGCGAACCGTTTCCCACCCTGCACGGCGAGGGCCTTCAGATCCGCGGCGTCGCGGCGTGGACCCAGCACCCGCTCGCGGGTCCGGTGGTGATCGTCCCGGGCGCGGTCGTGGGCGAGCTGACGCTCCCTGCGCTCGGCGAGGGTGGCGGGCCCACCCGTGGGCGAGTTCTCGGACATGGGCTCCAGCGTAGTCCGGGGTTTCGAGACGTGAGATGTCGCGACGGATCGTGATACGCGGCCAGGAGGTGGTCCCGGCGCCACGACGCCCGTAGGGTCGGGACATGGCACGCCTCATCGACATCCACCCGCAGAATCCCCAGCAGCGAGCGGTCGAGCAGGCCGTCGACGTGGTCCGCAGCGGGGGGCTGCTCGCCTATCCGACGGACTCCGGCTACGCCCTCGGAGCCCAGCTGGGCAGCAAGGAGGCGCTCGATCGGATCCGGTCCATCCGCCGACTGGACGACAAGCACCACTTCACGGTGGTGTGCAAGGACTTCGCGCAGCTCGGTCAGTTCGTGCACGTCGACAACGCCATCTTCCGGGCGGTGAAGAACGCGACCCCGGGCCCGTACACGTTCATCCTCCCGGCCACCCGTGAGGTGCCCCGTCGGATGCTGCACGCCAAGAAGAAGACCGTCGGGGCACGCATCCCCGACCACGTCGTCGTCCAGGCGCTGCTCGCCGAGCTCGGGGAGTCGCTGCTGAGCAGCACGCTGATCCTGCCGGGCCAGAGCGAGGCGATGACCGAGGGCTGGCTCGTCAAGGAAGAGCTCGACCACCAGATCGAGGCGGTCGTGGAGTCCGGGGACGTCACCGCCGACCCGACCACCGTGATCGACTTCGTCGACGGTGTGCCCGAGGTGCTCCGTGAGGGTGCCGGTGACGTGTCCCGCTTCGTCGCGTGACGTCGTTCGTCCTCGTCCCCGGGGCGGGCGGCGCGCCGTGGACGTGGCACCGGGTGGTGCCGCTGCTGGAGGCAGCAGGACACCGGGCCGTGGTCGTCGACCTGCCAGGTGACGACCCGGAGGCCACGCTCGAGGACTCGATCGACCGCGTCGTCGGAGCGGCGGACCTCGCGGAGCCGGTCCTCGTCGCGCACTCGTTCGGTGGGTTCAGCGCTGCCGCCGCGGCCGCGCGTGTGCCGGTCCAGGAGCTGGTGCTGGTCAACGCGATGATCCCCGCCCCGGGTGAGTCCGGCGCACAGTGGTGGGCGGCCGTCGGCCAGCGCGAGGCGCGCCGGGAGGCCGAGCGCGCGGCAGGCCGTGATCCAAGCTTCTCCTTCGAGTCCGTCTTCCTGCACGACCTCACGGACGACCTGGCACGCGGGACGGTCGAGCACGACCGCGAGCAGGCCGACCGTGCGTTCAACGATCCCTGGCCGTCGGCGGCATGGCCCGACGTCCCGACGCGGGTCATCGTCTCCGCCGACGACCGGCTGTTCCCCGTGACGTTGCAGGAACGGGTGGCCCGCGACCGGCTGGGCCTGGACGTCGCCCTCGTGCCCGGTGGGCACCTGAACCTGCTGAGCCGGCCGAGTGAGCTCGTCGCCGAGCTGCTCGCCCCTCACGCGTCCCGGGCGTGACGACGACCCACCACGGCGACGGCGAGGCAGGCCGCCAGGAGTCCGGCCACGATGAGCATGGCGGTGGGGCCCGGCACCGCACGCACCAGCAGCGTGGCGAGCAGAGGCGCGCTGAAGCCGATGTAGGTGAGGCTGTAGAAGACCGCGTTGACGGTGGCGAGGTCGGACGGATGGGCCACCTGCTCGACCGTGCGCAGACCACCGACGAGCAGCAGGCCGTAGGCCGCGCCGAGCAGGACACAGGCGAGAGGGACCGGCCAGGCCACCTCGGCGGCGGCCGCGCCGGCGGCCACGACGAACCCGACGACGCCGCTCGCGCCGCCGGTGAGCAGCGTCGCCGTGACGGAGAGTCGGCGACCGAGCGGTTGCAGCAGGATGCCGGTGCCGAGGGTCAGCGCGACGAGCACGCCGATCATCGCCACAGTGGGTCCGGGAACGGCGACGACGGCGGGCAGCGCGGCGAACGCGAGCGTCGCCGTCCCGAAGACCCAGGGGGCGGTGGGCAGCACCTGTGTCAGGAAGCGGGCCGAGGTGACGGAACGGCGCACCGCACGACCGCGGTCCTGTGTGCCGTGACGGGCGCGCACGGGCTCCGGTGCGCGCCAGGCGATCGTGCAGACGACGACCGTCAGCAGGAGGTGCGGAACGTACGGCAGGACCGTCGGGTGCGGCGCCCACTGCCCGACGACACCGGAGACGAGGGGACCGGTGCCGAATCCTGCGGTCAGGGCGATCGCAGCACGACGTGCTCCGGTGCCGTCCGGCCCCGCGGACAGCTCCTTGACCCACGCCGTGCCAGGGGCGAATGCCGCACCCGAGGCCACGCCGGCCAGCACCCGGCCGAGCAGCAGCAGGACGGCGGAGTCGCCGGCGACCATGAGCACCACGGTGGCCACGAACGACAGCACGAGGACCGGACGCAGGACCCGCCGTCGCCCGAGCCGGTCCGAGAGCGGTGCCACCACCAGCAGGGCGGGGATGAGTCCGACGGCGTAGGCGCCGAACAGGGCGGTCGCCTCCGCGCTCCCCGCGCCCCGTGCCTCGTACACCGGGAGCAGTGCGGCGAACTGGTTGGCTCCCCAACCGACGGCGAAGAGCGCGAGCGCGGCGCGGATCCATGACGGCACGCTCGACACCGTCTCAGATGCGTCGGTGGTCGACGCGGGAGAGTCGAGGACCGCGGCGTTCGGACCGCACGTGCGGGCTGAGCTGGAGCAGTCTGAGGGCCCAGAAGCGATGCGGCCGGTAGGGCGCCAGGACGTCGGCGATCGCGTCGTGGTCATCGGCGGGGAGACGTTCGCCGAGCAGAGCGGTGCCGACGGTGTCGCCGAGGTGGTAGTCGCCGAAGGGCACGGCATCGGTGTCGCCGAGAACGCGGCTCCCGACCTCGGCAGCGGTCCAGACACCGACGCCGGGAATGCTGCGCAGGGCCCGATAGGTGGCGTCGACGTCGCCGGTGGCGGTGACGCGTTGCAACTGGGTGGCGACGCGAGCGCAGCGCTGCCCCGTGCGGTAGCGCTGCGGATCGACGCCGGCACGGTGCCACTCCCAGGAGGGCAGCGCCGCCCACTCCTCGCCCGCGGGAAGGACCCGCATGCTCTCGGGAGCCGGGCCGGGAGCCGGGCTCCCGTGCGCTCGGACGAGGCGTCGCCAGGAGGCGAAGGCATCGACGCCGAGCACCTTCTGCTCGATCACGGCCGGCATGAGTGCCTCGAGGACTCGGCCGGTGGCGGGGACGCGCAGACCAGGGAACCGACGTGCCGCGTCGGCGACCGCCGGGTGCGGTGACTCGAACCGGACCGGAGGGACGTCGGCGGCGAGCATCGCCGGAAGGGTCGCGAGACGCTCCTGCGCGCCCGGGCCCCAGGCGCGGGCCTCGATGGTGCTGGCATCGACCTGGTCGAGCACGAGGGTGGCGGGCCCGCTCGGCATGCGGGTGGTGAGCCACCAGCGGTCCGCGTCGACGAGGACCGTGGGGTCTCCCGGACCGCGGCGCAGGGTGCCGAGCGTGAGTGCGATCGAGACGGGGTGCGGCGTCTCGAGGCGTCGGCGGTGCTCCACGTCGTCAGTCTGCAGGGTGCCTCCGACACACGTAGCGTCGACAGCGGACATCGCATCGCGACGAGAGGTGACTCCCATGCCGTACGTGAACGTCGGGACCGACGCAGGACAGCCCGTGGACCTGTACTTCGAGGTGGTGGGTCAGGGCCCGCCCGTCGTGCTCATCCACGGCTGGCCGTTGAGCGGGCGGTCCTGGGAGGCGCAGGTCAAGCCACTCGTCGACGCAGGTCATCAGGTCATCACGTACGACCGCCGTGGATTCGGCGGATCCTCGCAGCCGTGGGCCGGCTACGACTACGACACCTTCGCGGCCGACCTCGACTCGCTCCTCACCCACCTGGACGTGCGCGACGCGACCCTCGTCGGCTTCTCGATGGGCGGCGGCGAGGTCGTGAGGTACCTGGCGAGGTTCGGATCCGACCGGGTGGCTCGGGCGGTGCTCGCCGGCGCCGTCCCGCCGTACCTGTTCAAGAGTGACGACAACCCCGACGGCGGACTCGACGACGCCACGATCGAGGAGTTCCAGCAAGGCGTCCTGGGCGACCGACCGGCCTTCCTGGACGGCTTCGTCGGCAACTTCTTCAGCGTGGGCGAGGAAGAGCTCGTGAGCGAGGCGATGCACGACTACGCACTCGCCATCGCGCGGGGGGCCTCGCCCAAGGGGACGCTCGACTGCATCGACGCGTTCGGTCGTACCGACTTCCGAGGTGACCTGGAGAAGGTCGACGTCCCGACGCTGGTGATCCACGGTGACTCGGACGCGATCGTGCCGCTGGAGGTGAGCGGTCAGCGCTCGGCCGCTGCGATCGCGGACGCCCGGCTGCACGTCGTCGAGGGTGCGCCCCACGGCTTCAACGTCACCCACGCCGAGGAGTTCAACCGCGTCCTGCTGGAGTTCCTCGCCGGCTGAGCAGCCAGTAGTGCCTCTCGCGAGGAGCGACTCGGCCGAGTCGTGCGCTGCTCGGGGTGGCTTCGATACACCTCGGCGTCGGTCGTTCCGCCCCCACTCCGTGGGAGGTGCCCCCACCGTGCCGGGCTAGTCAGCCGGCGAGGGGTGGGTTCGGGCTTCGCGGTGATCTCCGGGGTCGGCGACGCCACCAGCGGCGCCGCGACGGGGGAGAGGGGTGCTGGACGGTGGCCCGGGCGCGAGCCCGGATCGCTCGACGCTCCCGCCAGGCCATCAGCTCGGTGTCGACGTCTCGCAGGGCGGTGACGACGGGCGGTCCGCCCTGGAGCTGGCGCCTCGCTTCCACGACGCGCCGGTTGAAGTCCTCGAGCAGCTCGCGGACGCGTTCCGCCGAGCCGGTGGCGTCGAGCGTCTCGTGGAGTCGTTGGTCCTCGACGCGCAGAGCCAGTGCAGGCGGCAGGACGCTGATGCGCTCGCGCTCTATGAGCCGCTTGATCCACCAGTCCGGGTCGCGGTCCTCGACGTCCCGCAGTGGCTTCCCGGCGCCCGGGAGATCATCGAACTCACCACGCTCGATCGCGCGGCGCACCTCCAGGTCGACCCAGAGGGCCTGATGCTCCGCGCGCCGTTCGCGCGCTTCCTGATCGGGATACTGCTGCCCGTCTGCGGGGTGCTCCCGCTCCTGTGGTGCCATGAGCTTCACCTCGCTCCCAGCCTACGGAGTCCGTCAGCGACCGCCCCAGGCGACGAGCGCCTCGTGCAACGCCTCGACCGCACGGCCCCAGCTGGCTGGAGGGGCCGGAGCGCTGTGGTCGAAGGCTCCCGTGGACTCCAGCACGAGGAACCCGGTGACGGTCGCGGCGACGAGTCGCGTGGCGTGCACATGGTCGGACTCGGGGATGTCGTAGCCCCGCAGCACGGCGGCGTTCAGGTCCGCATGGCGGCGGCCCGGGGTGAGGTCGACGGTCTGCGGTGCCGAGACCCTGCGACGGCTCGCGGCGAACCGACCGGGATGCTGCAGGGCGTAGGTGCGATAGGTGGTGGCGAGGGCATCGAGCGCATCCTGTCCGGACCGTCCCGCGATCTCCACGGCGACGCGATCAGCGAGCTCGGACAGGGCCCGGAGCGTCACAGCGGTCCGCAGGTCCTCGGTGCCGTCGACGTGGGAGTAGAGACTCGGCGGCTTGACGCCCAGCTGAGCGGCGACAGCGCTGATCGTGACCGCGTCGACCCCCTGCACGTCGGCGAGGTCGGCTGCTGCGGCGACGACGGAGTCCCGGGTGAGTCCTCGAGGTGACATGGCGTGAGTCTACATGGCATAGTTGATTGCCTAATAGGCATAGGTAGTCGAGACACAGGAAGCGATGGGTCATGAGGGACGTCAGAGAAGCCGAGATCCGCAAGGCTTTCATCAACTCCTCGCGCAGCCGCGCCACGTCGGCGACCATGCCTGCGACCTGGCCGACCGACCTGGCCGAGCAGGACCTCGTGGGCTGGACCGACCCGAAGTCACCACGCCGCGCCTACGTCACCACCGAGGCGACGGGGGAGCTGGTGACCCTCGAGCTGCGACGCCCCGACAGCGGCGGGGCGCGGGGACGTTCGACGCTCTGCGACTGGTGCCGGACCACCGACGCCCCGGACGGGGCCCGGCTGATGGTGGCACAGCTCGCCGGCCCACGGGGCCGCGCCGGCGACACCGTGGGCGTCTACGTGTGCGAGGACTTCGAGTGCTCCGCCCGCGCCCGTCAGCCGCTCAAGCCGCACCAGATCTCAGTCTCCGGTGCGGAGGATCGGCGCATCCCCGAGCTCGTCGAGCGTGTCGCTCAGTTCGTGGAGCGCGTGCAACGGGGTTGACCCCTTCAGTGGAGCGGGCTGAACTGCTGGGCCCGCAGCCACGCGAGGTGTGCGTGCACGAGCGGGACGACGGATGCGCCCTCCCCGCTGGCCGAGGCCACCCGCTTCATCGACCCCGAACGCACGTCGCCGACGGCGTAGATGCCGCGCACGGTGGTCTCCAGGCTGGCCGGTGGGATGCCGTCGGTCCAGGCCTCCTGGGGCACGTCCCGTCCGGTCAGGACGAAGTCGTTGTCATCGAGGGCGATGTCGTCGGGCAGCCAGCCGCAGTGCGGTCGTGCGCCGAGCATGAGGAAGAGGCCCTGCGCCTGCGTGCTCGTGGACTCGCCGGTCACCCGCGAGCGCAGCTCGATCCACTCGAGCGCGCCGTCGCCGCCACCGTCGACGACCTCCGTGGCTGGAAGGACGTCGATGGTGGGGGTCGCCTCGATCTCACGGACGAGGTAGTCCGACATCGTCTCCGCGAGGCTCCCGCGACGCACCACGATGGTGACCCTTCGGGCGAATCGGGCCAGGTGCACCGCGGCCTGGCCGGCGGAGTTGCCCCCGCCGACCACGTAGACCGTGCGCCCCTTCATCTCCCGGGCGACGGTCGTGGCCGCACCGTAGTGGACGCCGGTGCCGACGAGCTCCTCCAGCGCGGGGACGTCGAGCGTGCGGTAGGCGACGCCCGTCGCGAGGACGACGGTGCGTGCACAGAGCACCGCACCGTCGACGTGGACGTGGTGGTGCTCGGGCTGGTCCGCGGGTCCGCGCTCGACCGTCGTCGCGGGGCGGCCGGTGAAGGCTCGCGCCCCGAACCGCGTGGCCTGCACCCGGGCTCGCTGAGCGAGCCGCATCCCGGAGATCCCGCGCGGGAAGCCGAGGTAGTTGCGGATCCACGAGCTCGTGCCCGCCTGGCCACCGATCGCGACGCTCTCCAGGATGACGGTGCTGAGGCCCTCGGAGGCGGAGTACATCGCAGCGGCGAGGCCGGCAGGGCCGCCGCCGACCACGACGACGTCGGCGACCGTCCCGTCGGGGATGGAGTCGGGCGTGCCGAACATGGCCTCGGTGATGTCCTGTGCCGTCGCGCCGGGGAGCACACGGCCGTCGGCGGCACGCACCATGGGGTACCGCTCGTCGTCCCCGGCCAGCTCCCGGACCTGCCGCCC
>JBQGDU010000526.1:0-1852 GCA_052039245.1 Aeromicrobium sp.
GCCACTCGCACGCTGAACTGCCTCGTCGACGAAGGTCACGTCATCCGCGAGCCCCATCCGCACGACGGACGCCAGGTCGTCGTCACCATCTCCGAGCTCGGCGAGAAGACCCTCGCCGAGGAGCGCCGCCGACGCGACGAGTGGCTGCACCAGCGGCTGCAGCAGCTCGACGCCCGCGAGCGGGCCGTCCTCAGGGAGGCGAGCGTCCTGCTGACGGAGATCGCCGACTCGTGAGCCCCACCTTCCGCGCCCTCTCCGTCCGCAACTACCGCGTCTATGCCGCGGGCAGCCTGGTGTCCAACATCGGCACCTGGATGCAGAACACGGCGCAGGCGTGGCTCGTCCTCGTGCTCACCGGCAGTGGAACTGCCGTCGGCATCACCGTCGCCCTGCAGCTCCTGCCGACACTCCTGCTGTCACCACTCGGTGGTGTCCTCGCCGACCGCTTCGCCAAGCGCACCGTCCTGCGCCTCACGCAGGTGGCGATGGCCGTGCCCTCGGCCGTGCTCGGTGTCCTGGCCATCACCGGCCTCGTGCAGGTCTGGCACGTCTACCTGATCGCCCTGGTCTTCGGGGTGGGGCGAGCGCTCGAGGCGCCCTCGCGACAGGCGTTCGTGCCGGAGATGGTGGAGCCGGACGTCCTCGGCAATGCCGTGGCCCTCAACTCCGCGTCGTTCAATGCCGGCCGCCTGATCGGGCCGGGGTTGGCCGGAGTGCTGATCGCCGCGTTCGGAGGGGGCGTCGGCGGCACCGGCTGGGTCATCGCCGTGAACGCGGTCAGCTACCTGGCAGCACTGTGGGCTCTGCAGGTCATGGACACCCGTCGCCTGACCCCCACGCCGGTGATCGGTCGCGGCAAGGGCGCCGTGCGGGAGGGTGTCCGGTACGTCCGTGGCCGCCCGGACCTCGTGCTCGTGCTGACCTGCGTGCTGTTCCTCGGCGGGTTCGGCATGAACTTCCAGATCACCAGCGCACTCATGGCGACGCAGGAGTTCGGCCGTGGCGCGAGCGAGTACGGCCTGCTCGGCTCCCTGCTGGCGGTCGGCTCCCTCACCGGGGCCCTGCTCGCCGCGCGACGCAAGCAGCCGCGGATCCGCTTCGTGGTCCTCTCCGGACTCGTCTTCTCGGTCGTGCAGGTCGCCTCCGGTCTCATGCCGACGTACGCCACCTACGCCGTCGTGCTCCCGCTGATCGGGGTGAGCGTACTGACCATGGCCACCACCGCCAACGCCTACATCCAGATGACCGTCACGCCGGCGATGCGGGGCCGCGTCGCCGCGCTCTACATCATGGTCTTCATGGGCAGCGTGCCGTTCGTGGCACCTGCCGTCGGCTGGGTCGGCGAGCACTTCGGTGCCCGGGCCGCCGTCATCGGGACGGGCGTCGCCGCCGGTGCGGGTGTCCTCCTCACCACGCTCTGGTACCTGGCACG
Organism: Aeromicrobium sp.; assembly: GCA_052039245.1. GTDB lineage: Bacteria > Actinomycetota > Actinomycetes > Propionibacteriales > Nocardioidaceae > Aeromicrobium. The sequence goes on from JBQGDU010000526.1 coordinate 1,433, forward strand.
CCGGGCGTCCGCGCGGGAGGAGCTCCGCGCACAGGTGTCCGTCCTGGCCTCGAGGAGCGGACGTCGAGCGGACCTCCAGCGTCAGGACGGACCTCGAGCAGCTCGTCGGCTTCCTCAGCGACGCCGAGACGACCGAGCAGTGGGACCCCGGCACGATCGAGACCCAGCAGACGTCAGGTGACGGTGGTCCCGGCACCACCTACGCCGACCCGTCGACGCTCCTCCGGCGCACCCTCGGCCTCGCCTGCACATCGGAGGCGGCGGCAGGCGGACCCCTCTCGGGCCGTCCTCGAGCTCCCGTCCCCGCTGAACGTGCTCGCGCCGTCGGTGTGCCGCAGGGTCGAGCCGCTGGACCGTGAGTCGGTGCGACAGATCAGGTCGGTCCTCGACGACTGAGACGGCGCACGCGTCGGCCGGCCT
>JBQGDU010000527.1:0-5781 GCA_052039245.1 Aeromicrobium sp.
TGGTCAACCCGCACAACCCGCTCGGCCGGATGCTCGACGCCGAGGAGTTGCGACCCCTCGCGGACGCGGCGGCCGAGCTCGACCTGGTGGTCCTCGCCGACGAGATCCACGCCGACCTCGCCCTCGACGACCGCAGGCACGTGCCCTTCGCATCGCTCGGCACCGACGTCGAGGACCGCACCGTCACCGTGACCTCGGCGTCGAAGGCGTTCAACCTCGCCGGCCTGCACTGCGCCGTCGCGCACCTCGGGCCGGCGCGGGTGCGCGAGCCGCTCGCGGCGCTGCCGTTCGCCTACCTCGGTGGCGTCAGCACCCTGTCGCGCGCGGCCGCGGTGGCGGCCTGGACCGAGGGCGACCCGTGGCTCGCCGATCTCGTCGAGGTGCTGCAGCGCAACCGCGACACGATGACCGCGTGGGCCGCCGAGGTCGGCGTGGGCGTCGTCCCGGCCGAGGCCACCTACCTCGCGTGGCTGGACTTCGCGGGCACGTCGATCGCCGGGGATCCCGCCGGCGCGATCCTGGAGCGCGGCCGGGTTCGGCTCTCGGCCGGGCCCGACTTCACCGCGCACACGCCGCTGGACTCCTCGACGTTCGCGCGGCTCAACTTCGGGACGAGTCCCGAGCGCCTCGCGCAGATCCTCGAGCGGATCGCCCGACTTTTGTGACGCGATTTGCCCCGAACCGCCCCCGACGACCGAATCCCGTCACAAAAGCTGGCAGAGGCGTCACAAAAGTCGGGGGCGGGGCCGGGTCAGGGCGGACCGGCGGCGGTCACTGGTAGGTGATGAGCGCCGGGTGGGGGCGCACGCGGCGCCAGGTCTGGGCGACGTCGAGCATCGGCTCGTCCTCGTCGACGAAGTTCTTCCAGCCCCACGAGACGTTCTTCGGCGCGTCGGCGCGGATGACGCCCCACGTGCCGAACTTGGCGCCCGGGCTGCCCTGGCCGTCGACGTGGATCACGGTCGAGAGCTCGGGGTGGTCGGTGCTGACCTTCTCGCGGTCGCGGATCATCTGGGTCTGGAACTGGTGCAGCACGAAGACCTTCTGCGGGAGCGTGTGCCGACGGGTGAGCTCGGCCAGCCATGCGGAGGTGCGGTTGATCTCGCGCGCCTGCACGTGACCGATCCGCTGCAGCGGCTTGCCCTTCGGTCCGAGCCTCCACTCCGGGTCGAGCGCGAGGCCCACGTGGGGCCGGCGCAGCAGCGACTCGTACTCCTTGGCCTGCGAGAGGAAGTCGGAGCGGCCGGGCTGCAAATCCAGGATCACGACGATGCCGGCCTTCTCGGCGGCGTCGACGAGCGGCTCCAGGTCCTTCACCGACGTGCGGGCCGAGTAGTCGCCGTGCTGGCCCTTCTCGCCGGCCGCGACGGTGGTGATGATCTCGAAGGCGGGCACGAAGTGCTCGTCGGGCGCGACCTTGCGGTACTTGCGCACGAGCCGCTCGACGCGGGCCACCGAGGCCTTCGTGCCCTGCTCGCCGAGCACGCCGAGCGCCGGGCCCGAGGGATGGCCGTACATCGCGAGCAGGTGCTTGCCGCGCGTGGCGAACCAGCCGCCGCCGACCGCCTCGGCGTTCGCGCGGATCACCCGGACCGCGTAGCCGGAGGCGCCGAGGGTCAGCAGCGGCGCCTCGGGGTCGCCCCGGAGTAGCCGCGCGGAGGGGGCGTGTCGCCGGGGGTCGGCGGCGCCTGTCCTCCCTGCGTAGGGTGCTCGACCCGGGGGCCCCCGAGCAGCGGCTCGGGGCCCCTCGTCGTCGGTTCAGAGGCTGACGTCGGCGAACAGCAGCGAGGCGAGCCCGAGCGCGAGGACGACGTTGAACAGCGTCGCGGCGGCGAACACCCCGATCGGTCGTGCGCCGGCCTCCCGCAACGACGTCAGCTTGAACTCCAGACCGATGCTCACGAAGGCGAGGATCAGGAAGTAGTCGCGGAAGCCCTTCACGACGTTCTCGAACGTCTCGGTGGTGGCCGCAGAGGCTCCTTCGAGGACGATCGTCGCGATGACGGACGCGGCGATGAAGCCGAGCACGAACTTCGGGAAGCGGTGCCACAGCTCGATCGGTCGCGGCTTCTCCGAGCCCTCCGTGCGATCGACCGTGAAGGCGAACCAGGCGGTCAGCCCCACGGCGACGAAGCCGATGAGGGCGTTCTGGGTGAGCTTGACCACCGACGCGATCTGCAGAGGCTCCTCGCCGGCGACGGCACCTGCGGCGGTCACGGCCGCCGTCGTGTCGATGTTGCCACCCAGCCACGCTCCGGTGACGGCGTCCGACAGGCCGAGCAGGTCGGCGAGCCAGGGGAGGATGAAGATCGACGGCAGCGCGAACAGGATCACCAGACTGGCCGTGTAGGCGAGCTGCTCCTTCTTGGCCCGGACGGCACCGGCGGCGGCGATGGCTGCGCTGACGCCGCAGATGGAGACCGCCGACGCCAGCAGGGCGCGGAGCCGGTCGTCGAGCCTGAGGCGGCCGCCCAGCCACCACGTGAAGGCGAACACGCCGGAGATGAGCAGCAGTCCCTGCACGATGGCGGGTCCGGCGGCGCGCACGATGACCGACAGCACCACGGTGGCACCGAGGACCACGAGTCCGGTCTTGATGAAGAACTCGGTGCGAAAGCCCGGTGTCAGCCGGTCGCGCACTCCAGCGGCACTCAGCAGGGCGTTGAGCAGCAGGCCGAGCGCGATGGCGTAGACGGGGTACTCGATGGCCTCCGCGAGGTCGGCGAACGACGTGCCCGCGGCCCACGTCGGCACGTTCTCGGTGAGGTAGCGGGTGGCGATCCCACCGGCGAGCACCACGAGCAGGCCGACGACGAAGCCGGCGGTGCGCAGTCCGCGTCCGTCGCCGACCACGGACTCCTCGAGCGTCCGGTCGCCGCGACTGGTCTGGCTCATAGCGGCAGCCACCCCTCGGTGATGACTCCGGCCGTGGTCAGGAGGACGATGCCGAGGCCGACGATCGTGGCGAGCCAGTCCTCGGACAGGGCGAAGCGCCGGGCGTCGTCGACGGAGGCGGGTGAGGTCTCATCGGGGGTGCTCATGGCGACAGCGTGCGCCGTCGGATGCTGCCGTCGGGCGGGTCTCGCCGGGCGAGATCGCGCCCGACGCAATGGATGTTCCGCTACAGGGCCTGCTCGAGGTGCTCGGCCCCGCGGTCGAGGCGAGCCGGGTGCAACCAGCGCGTGACGATGACCCGCAGGGTGCTCAGGGAGTCGTCCGGGCGAGCCTCCTGCGGCTGCAGCGCGGCGAGCGTGCGGACCAGCGTGGCGAGCCATCGGGCGCTGTCCGCCGGGTCGAGCTCACGGTCCGCCATGCCGTCGCGCATCGCCGAGACGAGGAGGTCGCCGAGCTCGAGCTCGAGGTCCGCGGGCAGGGCGCCGGGTGAGCAGGCCAGCTCGTCCAGGCGATCGAGAAGGCGGTCCCAGGGCGTCACGTCCGAGAGTCTCGCATCTCGTGCCACTCCTCGACGAGACCGGGCATCCGCGTGACGAGGAAGTCGAAGAAGGCGCGCGTCTCGTGGAGCCTCTCGCGGGCGCCGGCGTCGTCGGTGGCCGTGATCGCGTCCGCGAGCAGCGCCGACAGCGCGCGGGTGTTCTCGGCGCGGACGAGGACCGACTCCGACCAGTAGGCGCCGCGGACCTCGAAGCGGTCGCTGCGCTCCCCGGGTGTACGGCGGCGGTGCAGCCGACCGAGCTGGGCGAGCATCCGGGTGGCCCCGCTGACCGCCCCCGCGCTCACGGAGAGCTCCTCACCGATCTCGCGGGCCGTGAGTCCGCCGCCCGGGGCGATCATGAGAGCCGAGAAGACCCGCGCGGCCATCCGCTGCATCCCTGCCTCGCTGAGGCGAAGCGCGAACGTCTCGACGAAGTCGGCCTGCGCAGGAGTCACCCGAGCATCGTCGCCGAATTTCAATCTCTGCACAAGTTTCATGAAAGTGTGAAATCAGTGTACGGTCAAGCCATGGACGACGTGATCGACATCGCCGGACTCACCAAGAGGTTCGGCTCCACCGTGGCGCTCGACGGGCTGGACCTCCAGGTCGCACAAGGTGAGGTGCACGGCTTCCTGGGCCCCAACGGCGCGGGCAAGTCCACGACCATCCGGGTGCTGCTGGGACTCCTGCGCGCGGATGGGGGACGTGTCTCGCTGTTCGGGGGCGACCCGTGGAAGGACGCCGCGGCCCTGCACCGTCGGCTGGCGTACGTGCCGGGTGACGTCACGCTGTGGCCCAACCTCTCCGGCGGAGAGGTCATCGACCTGCTGGGTCGTCTGCGCGGCGGACTCGACCGTCGTCGCCGCGACGAGCTGGTGGAGCGCTTCGAGCTCGATCCCACCAAGAAGGGCCGCACCTACTCCAAGGGGAACCGGCAGAAAGTCGCGCTCGTGGCGGCACTGGCCGCCGACGTCGACCTGCTCGTGCTCGACGAGCCGACGTCGGGGCTCGACCCGCTCATGGAGGCGGTCTTCACCCAGTGCGTCGATGAGTTCAAGGACGAGGGCCACTCGGTGCTGCTGTCCAGCCACATCCTCGCCGAGGTCGAGCGGCTGTGTGACCGGGTCAGCATCATCCGCGGCGGCCGCACCGTCGAGTCCGGGACGCTCGCGGAGCTCCGTCACCTGACTCGGACCTCGGTCTCCGCCGAGCTCGAACGGGTGCCCGAGGGGCTGGACGCCCTGCCGGGCATCCACGACCTGGTGGTCGAGGGTCGTCGCGTCGTCTTCGAGGTGGACAGCGATCGGCTCGGTGGAGCACTCGAGCAGCTCACGGCCGCCGGGGTGCGTACCCTCACGAGCCAGCCGCCGACGCTGGAGGAGCTGTTCCTGCGCCACTACGGTGACGAGGTTGCGGCGTGAGGGACTCCCTGACCGGCGTCGGCACGTTCGTCCGGTTCTTCCTGCGGCGCGACCGCTGGATGATCCTGTGGTGGACCCTCGGCGCGACGCTCCTGTACTGGACGCAGGCCGTCAGCGTGGACGGCCTCTACGCGACGCAGGCCGAGCTCGACACCGCCGCCGCCAGCATGGAGGGCAACGCCGGCTTCATCGCCATGGCTGGGCCGGCGCGGGCGCTGGACACCGTCGGCGGGCAGGTCGCCTGGCAGGCCTCGGCGTTCGGTGCGGTGCTGGCGGGACTGATGAGCATGTTCCTCGTCTCGCGCCACACTCGTGCCGAGGAGGAGAGCGGTCGCGAGGAGCTGGTCCGGTCCGGCGTCGTCGGGACCCACGCGACCGTGGCGGCCACGATCGTCGTGACCCTGCTCGCCAACGTCGTGCTCGGAGCAGCCATCGCGTTGAGCCTCGCCGGCTACGGACTCGCTGTCCCGGGCTCGCTGTCCCTCGGGCTGGCGGCCGCTCTCGCGGGCATCGTGTTCGGTGCGGTGGCGCTCGTGGCCGCACAGCTGACCGACGGGGTGCGGACGGCCTACGGGATCACGGGGGCGGCCATCGCGTTCTCCTACGTGTTGCGGGCCGCCGGTGACGTGGCCGACGACGGACTCTCCTGGCTCTCCCCGATCGGGTGGGGGCAGGCGATGCGCGCCTACGCCGACGAGCGCTGGTGGCCCGCGCTGCTGTCGCTCGTGGCGGCAGGCCTGCTCACCTGGGCGGCGCTCGTGCTCCTCGGTCGTCGCGACGTCGGCTCCGGGCTGTGGCCGGCGCGCCGTGGGCCGGCCACCGGTTCGGTCGGTGCCCTCGGGCTCGCCTGGCGGCTCCAGCGAGGCACGCTGGTCGGCTGGACGACGGGCATGCTCGTCGTGGGCGGCGCCTACGGGTCGATCGGCG
>JBQGDU010000528.1:0-4552 GCA_052039245.1 Aeromicrobium sp.
TGATCTCGATGGTCGAGTAGCCGCGCCTGCGACGAAGGAGCCGGGCGCGGCGTATCGAGGCCAGACTCCGTGCTCAGGCCGAGGGCGCGGCCGGCACCTCGGCGGGATCCATGGGGCGCCACGAGGCGTCGCGCCAGATGCGCCGACTCTCCCGGGCGCCGCGCACGAGGTCGCCGATCCCCTTGAGGGTGCGCTGCACGACGACGAGGCGGAAGACCTCCTTGGCGAAGGTCAGGAGGGTGCCGAGCGCGAAGCCGACGCGGTGGAGCTTGCCGTGCTCGGCGAAGTACCGGCCGACGTAGGCACGGTTGCGCATCACGTGGAACCGGAACAGCGGGCTGCCGTCGTTCAGGTGCCGCACACCGAGGTTCACCTGCTGCTGCTCCCGCTTGCGTTGCAGCACGAAGGCGTCCATGTAGACGACCTCGGTGTACTGGGCGGCGAGCCACGCGTAGGTCGCGTCGTCCCACGTGATGAAGAATCGGGGGTCGGGCAGGCCGATCAGCCGGACGACGTCGGCGTGCACGAGCATGCCCTCGAACGTGCCGGAGTTGGTGATCGCGTAGCCCTCGTCGTCGAACGTGCGGCGCAACCCGTACGGCAGTGGGACCCCGAGGAACTGGTTGAACTTGGCCTGCCAGTAGAACGGCGAGCCGTCGAAGTCGTAGCGCCGTCCGTGGATGACCTTGAAGCGCTCCATCGCCGGCGCGAAGCGCTCGAGCGCCTCGGGCAGGATCTCGACGTCGTCGTCCATGAGCCAGACCCACTCGGCGCCGAGCTCCAGCGCCACCCGCGTGCCCTCGCAGAACCCACCGGAGCCCCCGGTGTTGGTCTCGAGCCGATGGTTCACGAGCACGCCGTCGTCGAACCAGCCGGCCGCCTCGGCGAGGACCTCCTGGGTGTCGTCGGTGGAGGCGTTGTCCACGACGACGATGCGCCACGGTGCGGTCTGCAGCCTGGTGGCGCTGCGGAGCAGGTCGACGAGGTACGCCGACCGGTTGAACGTGACGACGACGACGGCGAGCCGACGGGCGGGACTGGTGAGCTCGGACATCCGCGCCAGACTATCGGGCGCGGGCTGCCGTGGAGGACTCCCGGGCTCAGGCGAGCGATCGCCGGTACGTCAGCATCGCGACGCCGTACGCGACCACGAGCACCCCACCGCACCACGCCAGGGCCGTCCAGACGTCGGCAGCGACGGCCTGCCCGGCGAACAGGCCGCGCAGTGCGTCGACGACGGACGTCACCGGCTGGTGCTCGGCGAAGAGGCGGACCGGTCCGGGCATCGAGTCCGTCGGGACGAACGCCGAGCTGATGAACGGCAGGAAGATGAGCGGGTAGGAGAACGCCGCCGCGCCGTCGGGCGTCGATGCGGTGAGCCCGGGGATGATCGCCAGCCAGGTGAGGGCCAACGTGAACAGCAGCACGATCGCGACGACGCTCGCCCACTCCACCGGGCCGGCGCTCGTACGGAACCCGATCAGCACGGCGACGCCGAGCACCACGGTGAGGGAGAGGAGATTGGCGACCACGGAGGTCATCACGTGAGCCCACAGGACGGCGGGTCGCGCGATCGGCATGGACCTGAACCGCTCGAAGATCCCGCTCTGCTTGTCGAGGAAGAGGCGGAAGGCGGTGTAGGAGACGCCCGACGCCACGGTGATGACGAGGATGCCCGGCAGCAGGTAGTCGACGTACGAGCCACTGCCCGGTCCGGTCTCGATCGCGCCGCCGAGGACGTAGACGAACAGCAGCAGGAAGGCGATGGGCATGACGGTCGTGGTGACGATCGTGTCGACGCTGCGCACGACGTGCCGCAGGGATCGGCCGAACAGGGCGGTGGTGTCGCCGAGGACGTGTGTGGTGGTCATGACGGGTCCTGTTCCGTGGTGTGCTCGTGGCGGTCGGTCAGGGCGAGGAAGACGTCCTCGAGAGTCGGCTGCTTCTCGACGTACTCCACCGCGGCCGGTGGCATGAGTCGTCTGAGCTCGTCGAGCGTTCCCTCGACGAGGATGCGGCCACCGTGCAGGATCGCGATGTGGTCGGCGAGCTGCTCGGCCTCCTCGAGGTACTGGGTGGTCAGCAGCACGGTGGTGCCCGCGGCGGCCAGGCTCCTGACCGTCGCCCACACGTCGAGGCGTCCCTGCGGGTCGAGTCCTGTGGTGGGCTCGTCGAGGAAGATCACCGGCGGGTCGCCGACGAGACTCATCGCGATGTCGAGCCGCCGACGCATGCCGCCGGAGTAGGTGTCGGCCCGACGACGGCCGACCTCCGCGAGGGAGAACCGTGCCAGGAGGGCGTCGGCCGTGCCGGCAGGATCGCGGACGTGCCTCAGCCTGCCCATCAGGACGAGGTTCTCCCGGCCGCTCAGCAGGAGGTCCACGGCGGCGAACTGGCCGGTCAGACTGATCGAGGTCCGCACCGCCGCGGGCTCGGCACCGACGTCGTGACCCACGACGGTCGCCGTCCCGGCATCAGCGCGGAGCAGGGTCGAGAGGATGCGCACGAGGGTGGTCTTGCCGGCCCCGTTCGATCCCAGCAGGGCGAAGATCGAGCCGGGGGCTACGTCGAGGTCGACGCCGCGCAGCACGGGAGTCTCGCCGTAGGCCTTCTCCAGGCCCCGGGTGACGACCGCGCTCACCGGGTCACCGCCGTCAAGGAACAAGAAGCGTACGACGTCGACCCGATGACGAACTGTCGGTTCACTCGCTGACGCTCGCTCACTGGGACTCCTCGGCTCACTGGGACTCCTCGGCCACGGCGCGGTCGACGTCGCGCACGAGCCGGTCGCGCTCGGTGTTGATCCACTGGCCCTCGGGATAGTTGGCCAGGAAGTCCTCGGCGAACGTGACCGGGTCCTCGCCCACCACGTCGCGCACGGTGGTGCCGTCGGCGGCAGCCTGCTCGAACAGCTCGACCAGATCCTCGAGCATCGTGACGAGGACGTCCCCCCGCGAGATCGCGCCGCGATACATGAGGTAGCGCTCCAGCGCCTTCGTCGTGGTCCGGTGCTGCGGCGGGAGTCCGGCCGCCCGTGCCTGGTAGACGCGCCAGCGCTTCTTGTCCTCGAAGCTGCCGGTGACCTTCTCGATGATGCCGGTGACGTTCATGGTCACAGTCCTTCCTCGTGGAGCTCGTTGATCCGTTCTGCGAGGAAGCCCCACGTCCTCCAGAACTCTTCGAGGTGCTCGCGACCGGAGGCGTTGAGCGAGTAGACCTTGCGGGGCGGGCCCTTCTGCGAGACGACCTTCTCGACGTCGACGAGTCCGCGCTTCTCCAGGCGCAGCAGCAGCGCGTAGACCGTGCCCTCCGCGATGTCGTCGAAGCCGGCCTGCCGCAGGCGCGCCGTGATCTCGTAGCCGTACGCCGGACGACCGGCGACGATCGCGAGGACGATGCCCTCGAGCGTGCCCTTCAACATCTCCGTCATCTGCTTGCCCACGGACCCACCCTCTACTCAGTGATGCTATGTACTGGTAGATAGTAATGCTGAGTACCGACCTGTCAAGTGCTCGCACTGCGCGTGCACGGGCCCGCGGGGGAGTAGCGTCGGGCGGGTGAGTCGCTCACGACTGCCGGCGGCCATCGCCCACCCCGTCCGGCTGCTGCCTCTGACCTTCCTGGTGCTCATCCTCATCGGGACGGTCCTGCTGCTGCTCCCCTTCGCGCGGACCGAGCAGGGCTCCGCCGACTTCGTGGACGCGCTCTTCACGGCGGCCTCCGCGGCCACGGTGACGGGTCTCGCGTCCGTCGACACCTCCACGTACTGGACCCCGGCCGGGCAAGGGATCATCCTCGCGCTCGTGCAGATCGGCGGCCTCGGCATCGTCGCCCTCGCGACGGTGCTGGGCCTGTTCATCGGCGGCCGGCTCGGCCTGCGCACCCGCCTCGTGGCGCAGACGGACATGCACGTCGTCAACATCGGCGAGGTCAAGCCGCTGTTCCGACGGGTCGCCGTCATGATGATCGGCTTCCAGACCGCCATCGCCGCGGTGCTCACGCTGCGCTACCGCCAGGAGTACTTCGACGACCTGCCGACGGCGCTGTGGCACGGCGTCTTCGACTCCATCATGGCGTTCAACAACGCCGGGTTCTCCCTCAACTCCGACAGCCTCACGAGCTACGCCGGCGACGGGCTCATCATCCTGCCGATCTGCGTCGGCGTCTTCCTCGGCGCGATCGGCTTCCCCGTGCTGGCCGAGCTCTTCAAGGAGTGGCGCACCCCGGACCGTTGGACCATCCACACGCGGCTGACGGTGTGGGGCTCCATCGGTCTGCTCGTCTTCGGGGCACTGGCCTTCCTGGCGCTGGAGTGGTCCAACCCGGACACACTGGGAGACCTCTCCTGGTCGCACAAGCTCATCAGCGGGCTCGAGGGCGGGATCATGCCGCGCTCGGGCGGGCTCAACAGCTTCGACTGGGGCGGGGTCCGCGAGGAGACCCTCTCGCTCGGCACGGTGCTGATGTTCATCGGCGGCGGGAGCGCCAGCACGGCGGGCGGCATCAAGGTCACGACCTTCCTGCTGCTGGCCTTCGTGATCCTCGCGGAGCT
>JBQGDU010000529.1:0-3637 GCA_052039245.1 Aeromicrobium sp.
CGGCCCACGTCACACTCGACGTCTTCGGGGATGGTGAGGACCGAGAGCAAATCGAATCTGTGATCCGCGAAGTAGGGGCCGAGAATCTGGTGAGGCTTCGGGGCCACGACTCTCAAGCTCGGCTGCGTTTCGCCTCTCACAGTTTCAGTCTCTTGACGAGTGAGTACGAAGGCCAAGGCGTAGTGCTGCTTGAAAGTATGGCCCACGGCTGTATCCCGATTGCCTACGACATTTGGTACGGCCCGCGAGACATCATCACGCACGGTGTCAACGGATTCCTTGTCCAGTCCGGTGACGTTGACAGTCTCGCTGAAACGATCAAGCTCGTGATCTCGATGCCTGAGTCCGAACGTCGACTGATGCGCGAGGCCGCTGTTGAGAGAGCCAAGGACTTCGCTCCTGCTGCCATCGTCGGGCGGTGGGGTCAGATCATGCGTGAGGCGCTGAAAGACATTCGACACACGGCTGCGGCGATCGAGATGACTGCGAGGCTGTCGACTGCATCGGTAGGCATTGATGGCGAGGTCACTTTGCGGGTGGCGTTGACAGGGGTCGAGAGCCTTCCATGGGTCAAACTGGCCTGGGTCGCGCGGACTGACAACGTCATCGGACGAGTCGCAGCCGAAGCCGTGGAGTCCCCTGGGAGTGTCGAGATCGTGGCGACGATTCCTCGAGATGCGTTCGACGGGTGCCCAGAAGCGACGTACGACGTGTTCATCGATACACGAGTTCGAGGATCGGCACTTCGACAGCGCATTGGATGGTCCAGCGACTCTGATCCCGTGCGAGCCGAAGCGTTCGAGTTCTACCCCACCGTTCACGGCAACTTGAGCGTTCGTCCCGCGCCGCCGTCCTTCGAATCCCACCGCGCGACTCATGTGCCAGCAACCGTACGTTCGCGACTCCTGACTCGGTTTCGCGCTCCCCGTGCTCTTCGTGCGCGAGCAGTGGCGCTGTCGAGCCGCTTCCGCTCGAAGGACTAGGTGGGCCGGGAGCGCGAACAGTGGGCGCGCGATGCAGCAGTGAGGTCAGCCGTCCAGCGTGAAGTTCGTCGTGTCGCGGGGGTACCGCAACGTCTTCTTCAGGTGCGTGCGGTACCACTCGTCAGCCTGCTCATAGCTGGGTAGAACTCTCGGCGTGATCAGGTCGGGCAGACGGTGGGTGACGTGCTCGACGATGCGCCGAGAGTTCTCGCGATCCAGGTGGGGAAAGGCTCTTGTCGCTATCTCAACAGCTTCCGACCGTTGCACAGCTGGATCCGTTGCGAGCAGGCGGTCGATGTTCTCGATCAGTTCGTGCGAGGAGTGCGCCGTGGGAAAGCGACCCATGATTCGGTCGAGGTCGGCATTCTCGTACATGCCGGTGGCCCGCTGGTACCGATCATGGTCGAAGCGGAAGAGCAGCACCGACTTGTGGGCCTGCACGAAGTCCCACAGCGTGCTCGAGTAATCGGTGATGATCGCGGTCGAGTCCCGGACGACCTCTGCGAACGTGACCGCGTCCTGATTCAGCAAGCTGACCCGATCGCCTACGTCTTCGAAGGTCGACGTCAGTGCCTTGAGCTTGGGGTGGGGCAAGAAGAGGAGCTCGGCTCGATGCTCAGCGAGAATCGCGGCGAGCTCCGGCGAACGCAGGAGAGATCCAATCTCCCGTGCGTATTCGCTGGCGCGGAGCTCTTCCGGAGTTCTACCGGAGAGCCACCGCCGCCACGTGGGCATGTAGAGCACCTTGCGGAGGCCCGGGGAACTCCCCACCGCGGACTCGGTCTCGAGGCGGTCCCATCTCGCGAACCCGGTGACGTCGACCTGCTGATCGGGCACACCGGCTTCCACCAGGATCTGCTTCTCCCAATCCGATGTTGCGACGACGGCGTCGGGGAAGATCGCCGACTCAGGATCGAAGATCGACACACGCTTCAGTCCGGTGACGCCGTGCTGCAGGAAGTAGTTCTTCCGAACGAATGCATACTTGTCTGCCATTCCAGGCTGAGCGTGGAGGTTCGCAACGTGATAGCGAACGTCTGAGGACGCGAGGAAGGTGCTCGGGGAGGCTAGGAGACGCCAGTACGTCAAGGAGAACTTGCGAACGACGTGGGCGAGGCCTCTGACGCGATCCCACTGCTCGCTGCCGCGGTCCATGACGTAGGCGTAGTCGAAGCCTGGCTCGTCGTCGGTGGACAGGAGGTGCCGGAACAAGGCGATGCCATTGTCCTGCGCCGTTGCCGCGTCCTTCTCGAAGATCAGAGCCGTCGCCCGTCTCTGGCGACCCGCAGCACGGCGGAGCCGAGCCTCGAAGCGTCCAACGGCTGCGTAGACAGACTGTCTCAGCGGATGAGCGTCATAGCGTGTTCGCGGTCGGATGATGAACGTGACCAAGGTCGACTTCGGCGAGTACGACGCGGTCAGCACCCGGTCGCCATTCAGCTTCACGGCGGGCGGTCGAATCCGTCGACGCAACTCGTCGTACAGCGATGGGGAGACATGGGTGAGACGCACTTGAACGCGGGCTCCGGTGTCGTTCTCGCGCAGTACGCTCTGCAGTGCGAAGTGAGAGCCTGTCAGGTTCGCTGGCACGGGGACTGTCAGCTGCCCCGAAAGAACGCCTTCGTGAACCTTGAACGATAAGCCCGAAGCCTCCACCTCGACGACCTCGTCGTTGGAGAAGAGCTTCAGGTAGCAGCGCTCGACCTCGAACGTGCCCGTCTCGGCGATTTGCATACGGAAAGAACACCGGAGGGTACCGCGGCGCAACGTGATCGAGGTGAGCTCATGGTGGCACTTGAACTGGCGTTCGCCGAAGTCGACGTAGCTGGGGTTCCGGACGACGACCGAGAAGTCGCCGCCACGGTTGACGTAGATGTGGGGAACCAGCGGCGTCGACGAGGTCTCCGGTGTGAAGTACCTGGTCCAGAGAGGTCTGTCTGCGAACGACGGGACATTCAGCTTCTCGACCTCCTCGGCTTGCGGTCCCGGAACAAGGAGGTCGTACCGGCCTGGTCGTCCTGGCAGTGCGGACTGCAGGTCGGCGAACGTCACGAAGAGCTCGTCGTCGCGCTGACTGAACGGAACGTCGAAGCGGGTAGTACTGCGTCGGACACGTGCTTGAAGAGTGTGGACGGGTCCGTCGACTCGCAGGACGAGACCGTCAGCGCGGTACGCGTAGTTCAGTACGCGCATGAGTTCCCGTCTCGGGATGGAGCCCTTCGACCACGGACTCGTCCGCTGAGTGCGTGCCACGTGGACAGCGGTCGCCAAGAGAATCCAGAGAGGGTACGCCGTCGGATGCCGTGTGAGGAGCAAGAGGAACTCGACGACGCTTTCCAGGCCCGAGTGGGCAGAGGCGCGACGCACTTTGGCACACGATGACTGTAGCGGGAACGCTCGCGACCTTTGTCGGTTCTTCGCCCATGGACCTGCAGAGTCAGTGCTCGACCGTGCGTCGAAGGAGGCCGTCCCGGCGCGGACTATGTAGGGTGTTGGCGCTCGACAGAGTCCTGCGCCTGCCGTCCTCCAGACGCCGTACAAATGACATCCACGACGAATGGAGAGATATGACCAGCAAAGCGGCTGAGCGGCTCAAGCTGACGGCTGTCGTCGAGAAGCTGACGAGGAGCAGCGTGACCGGCTGGGTCGCGGGC
>JBQGDU010000530.1:0-1730 GCA_052039245.1 Aeromicrobium sp.
ACGCCCGACGTCGTCGGCCCCGCCTGGCCGGTCGCACTGGACCTCGCCCTCGGCCTGCTCGGTGAGGGGACCCGCGTGCTCACGACGTCGGGCGAGGTCACCCGCACGGATGTGGAGGACCTGCACCAACGACTCCTGGGAGTGCTGCATGGCTGAGCCGAGCCGACGGGATCGGTATGGGCGCGACGTGCTCTCCACCGACTGGCGCAGGCCGCCGCGGGGACGCACCACGGAGCAGACGGCCGACAAGGGGGTCGTCGTCGAGGACGTGTCGAGCGGGTTCTGCGGTGAGATCGTCGGCGTCGAGCGCGACCTGGGCACCGTGACGCTCGAGGACCGACACCTGAAGCGCAAGACGTTCGAGCTCGGACCGGGGTTCCTGCTGGAGGGCAAGCCGGTCTCGCTCGTGGCCCCGACGCCCAAGGTCGCGTCAGCGCCCACCCGGTCGGCGTCCGGGTCGCGCGTCGTGACCGACCACCGCGCCCGCGTCGCCCTGCCGAGCCGCATCCTCGTCGAGGGCAAGCACGACGCCGAGCTGGTGGAGAAGGTCTGGGGGCACGACCTGCGGGTCGAGGGCGTCGCGGTGGAGATGCTGCACGGAGTCGACGACCTCGTGGGCGTGGTCGACGACTTCGCACCCACCACCGACCGTCGGCTCGGGATCCTGGTCGACCACCTCGTGACGGGCTCGAAGGAGTCGCGCATCGCCGCGCAGCTGTCGGGTCGGCCGCACGTGCTCGTCGTCGGGCACCCCTACGTCGACGTCTGGCAGGCGGTCAAGCCGGGTCGACTCGGCGTCGACGCCTGGCCCACGGTCCCGCGCTCCGTGGAGTGGAAGCGCGGCATCTGCGCCGCCTTCGGCTGGCCGCACGCGTCCCAGGCCGACGTCGCCCGCGCGTGGCAGCACATCCTGTCGCGGGTCGACTCCTGGACCGACCTGGAGCCGGAGTTCCTCGGCCGGGTGGAGGAGCTCATCGACTTCGTCACCGCCCCGGTCTGATCATTCGTCAGTGCTGGATCGGTGCCTCAGCAACCGAGAGAGAGCCGCTGTGGTTGCTCGGGCACCGATCAGGGCAGGAGGTCGCGGACGACGGCGTCGGCGAGCAGACGACCCTCGCGAGTGAGGACGAGTCGGTCGGGACCGACCTCCACGAGGCCGCGCTCGAGCAGCGACGGCAGGACCTGCTCCCCCACCGCGCCCACGTCGGACAGGGGTAGCCCCTCACGCAAGCGGACCTGCAGCATCACGCGCTCGACGCGGGCGGTCTCGTCGTCGATGTCCTCGCCGTCGTGCTCGGGCGACTCCCCCGCCGCCAACCGCTGGGCGTACGCGGCAGGATGCTTGACGTTCCACCAGCGCCGCGAGGGCCCCCCAGGGGCGCCGCGCAGGTGCGAGTGCGCTCCAGGGCCGATGCCCCACCAGTCGGCACTGTGCCAGTAGAGGACGTTGTGCCGGCACTGTGCCGCCTCGTCGCGCGCCCAGTTGGACAGCTCGTACCAGCCGAGACCGGCTCCGGTGAGCAGCTCGTCGGCGAGCAGGTACTTGTCGGCGGTCTCGTCGTCGTCGGGCATCACCACCTCACCGCGCCGCACCTTCCGGGCGAAGGCCGTGCCGTCCTCGACGATGAGCGCGTAGGCGCTCACGTGGTCCGGCTCGAGGGCGATCGCATGCTCCACCGTGCGGCGCCAGTCGTCCATCGACTCCCCCGGCGAGCCGTAGATGAGGTCGA
>JBQGDU010000531.1:0-7721 GCA_052039245.1 Aeromicrobium sp.
CGGCGGCGCGCTCCCGATCGAGCGAGTGCCCCTCGGAGGTGTCCGTGCCCTGGCGGTCCGCCAGGGCGGCGTACTGCCGCGCAGCCGCCGCCACCGCGTCGGCACCGTCCGGGTCCCCGTCGAGCAGTGCCCAGGCGGCGAACTCGTCGGCTGCGTCCTCCTCCGACCCCTCGAACGGGATGCCCCGGGCGGCGATGACGGCATGGCCCGCCTCGTGCGCCACCGTCTCGCGCAGCACGAGCCGCGCCGACGCCTCGGGATCCGGGTCGCCGAAGCGCTCGAGGTCCTGCCGTGCCCACGTCTCGTCCTCCAGGCAGATCTCGATGCGCCGTTCGGCGTAGTAGTAGGAGCTGCCGGTCTCGCAGGAGCGGACCCGTACCTCGACGTGGCGGTCCAGCCGCACTCGTTCGTTCACGTCGTCGACGGCCCGGTGGAGCACACGATCGTCGTACAGGCGGTCCCGTTGGGCTCGCACCCGGTCCGGGACCTGCGGCCAGGTGAGCACGAACCGTGGCGGCCCCGCGAACTCCTGCTGCTCGTGCCGGACGACGACCACCACGAGCGTCCCCACGAGGGCGATTCCGATCAGGAGCGCGACGCCCGAACCGGCGCCGGCCAGCAGGAGGTCTCGGCGGCGCACGATCGTCCATCGTAGGGCGTCGTCAGGCCGCCTGAGGCCGGAACGACTACCGTGACGGCCATGAGCTGGTCGACGCAGGACATCCCCGACCAGTCCGGACGTCTCGCCGTGATCACGGGCGCGACCGGCGGACTGGGCTTCCACACCGCTCTCGAGCTCGGCCGCGCCGGTGCACGACTCGTGCTCACCGCACGCGACGAGGCCAAGGCGGACGACACCGTCGGCCGGCTGCGGCGCGAGCTGCCCGACGTCGACGTCGAGGTGCTCTCCCTCGACCTCGCGGACCTGGCGGACGTCCGTCGGGCCACCGACGAGCTGCTCGACCGGCACGACCGGATCGACGTGCTCGTCAACAACGCCGGCATCATGATTCCGCCGTACCGCACCACCGCGGAGGGCTTCGAGCTGCAGATCGGCACCAACCACCTCGGCCACTTCGCGTGGACGGCCGCCCTCTGGCCGATGCTGCGCGCCAGCCGCGCCCGCGTCGTCACGGTCTCGTCGCTCGCGCACACGACGGTCAAGGGCATCGACCTGCGTTCGCTGTCCTCGAAGGGCAGTCCGCGCCGGTACCGCCGGTGGCAGTCCTACGGTGAGTCGAAGCTCGCGAACCTCGTGTTCGCCCTGGAGCTCGACCGCAGGGTCAAGGCGGCGGAGCACGAGGTCGTGAGCACGGCCGCGCACCCCGGTCTGTCCTCGACGAACCTGCAGAAGACCGGTGTCGGGATGGGAAGCACGGCAGCGGGCTCGGCCTTCCACCAGGTGAGCCGCATCGTCTCGCAGCCGGCTGCCCACGGGGCCTGGCCCCTGCTCATGGCGGCCACCGACCCGACCTTCACCGGTGGCGAGTACGTCGGACCTGGCGGCATGGGTGGTTCACGAGGCCGCCCGAGGCTGGTGGGCATGACTCGCACCGCACGGGACGAGCAGCTCGCCGACGCCCTGTGGACCGCCTCCGAGAGCGCAGCCGGCGTCGCGTTCGAGGTCTGAGCCCCTCACTGACCGCGGGCGACGAGCACGAGACGGTCCGTGTCGGGGGCGAGCCAGACGTCGACCGACCAGCCCGAGTCCCCGGCCACGAGGTCACGCAGGGCAGCAGAGGTCAGCAACGGACCGTCAGGCAGCGTCTCCTGCAGCTCCGGCACGACGTCGGGGCGATCGCCCTCGACCATCGGACCGGCCCGCGACAGCAGACTCTCCGTCGCATCGCTGGGCAGCTCGACGACGGCGTCGATCCAGTAGCTCGACGGCCCGGCCACGCGGTCGTCTCCGAGCGTGCCGGAGAACCACGCGACCTCGAGCAGCTCGTCCAGGCCGTCGAAGCGTTCCACGAGCGGCGCGGCGTCATGGCGCTCCTCGCCCGTTCCCTGCTTCTGCGCCGTGGGGTCGCCGCCCAGGCACCCCGCGAGCACGACGAGGAGGACAACGCACCCGAGGACCGTTCGCCTCACCGACCCGACCATGACCCCCCTCACCTCAGCCGAGCTCACGCATGCGACGTCGAGCGTCGGGATCCGCCGCGAGCAGCTCGGCCCGCGTCCGTCGTCGCAGCCGCCAGATCTGCAACAGCCCGACAGCCCAGAGGACGTACTGCACCGACATAGCCCACGTGAACGCCTCGGGCGGGTAGTCGCTGCTGCTGCCGGGCGTACGCCAGTCGAGCACGATGCCGATGGCGATCACCAGCAGCAACGAGGCGATGAAGCCGCCTTGATTGATGATGCCCGTGACCGCCCCCATCCGGTGGGCAGGGTTGAAGCTGCGCCCGAAGTCGAAGCCGATCATCGAGGCCGGTCCCCCGACGCCCACCACGACCACGAGCACGAGCAGGAGCCACCACGGCGCCGCACCGGGCCAGGCCAGCACCACCGTCCACGCGGCGACGATCGCGAGGACGATCGTGAGGACGAGGTCGGAGCGGTGCCACGGATGCCGGGTGATGAACCAGCCGAGCAGCGGGCCGGCCGCCGTGACGGCGATGACCAGGACGGTCAGCAGGAGGCCGGCCTCGGCCGACGTCCGCCCCTCCCCCCGGACGAAGAACGGGTACCCCCACAGCAGGCTGAGCGTCGTGGCACTGAACTGCGTCGTGAAGTGGGTCCAGAATCCGAGCCGCGTGCCGGGATGCCGCCAGGACTCCACGAGACTGCTGCGCACCACCTCCCACGACATCTGCGGACCCAGCACCCGGCGCTGCGCGGGGGCGTCGTGGATCACCAGCAGCAGGGTCAGGAGCAGCACGACGCCCAGCCCGGCCGCGGCGAGGTAGGTGGGAGTCCAGCCGAGCGCCTTCAGGGACAACGTCATCGGCACCGCCGCGACGATCGCGCCGAGCTGCCCGGTGACGCCGGTGAGCTGGGTGACCAAGGGAATCCGGCGCGGTGGGAACCAGGTGTTCACGAGACGCAGCACGCACACGAACGTCATGGCGTCTCCGAGTCCTACGAAGACCCGCGCGCCGAGCGCGACGGCGTCGGACTCGGCCAGGGCGAAGGCGCCTTGGGACAGGATGAGCACGATCGTGCCGATCGTGAGGATCCGGCGGGCCCCGAACCGGTCGAGCAGCAGGCCGACCGGGATCTGCATGCCCGCGTAGACGACGAGCTGCAGCATGACGAACGAGGAGAGCTGCGACGCCGAGATGCCGAACCGCTCCGACGCCTCGAGCCCGGCCACGGCGAGCGACGAGCGGTGGAAGACGGCCAGGAAGTAGACGGCCAGGCCGACCAGCCAGATGCGCAGCGCCCCACGGGGGACGGGCGCCAAGGTACTCACCTCGTCAGTGAATCAGTCCCACGGACCGACCCTGTCCCCGGTCCCGCCGTTCCGGACCGACCTATGCGCCGCAGGACGCTCGACGAGGCCGCATCTGTCGACTCCCGCGAGCGATCTGGGCGCCGTCAGCCAGGGCGCGGGGTGGTCCAGGCGCCGCGCGGACTCGGCAGACACGGTCTAGCGTCGAGGGGTGGACGACCTGACCCTGGTGGACTGGCGCGTGCGCGTGGCGGACCTCTACGCCGCAGTGCGCGCCGACGACGATCCCGAGCGCGCCCACACGCGGTGGCGCAGAGGGCGCGATGCGCTGTTCCGCGAGCATCCGGACTCACCGCTGCCGGCCCGGGACCCGCTCCGCGAGACGGGCCTGCCGTACTGGCCGTACGACCCGGACTGGCGCCTCACCGCCGACATCGAGGGCGCCGCCGACGACGAGGACCGGGTGCTGGAGACCGCCGACACCGGGGCGCTCACGATGCGGCTCGCGGGCCGGGTGGTCCTGCCGAGCGGCGAGGGTCTCGACGTGTGGCGTCTCGTGCAGTACGGCGGAGGGCTGTTCGTGCCCCTCAAGGACGGCACCGCCGGCCGCGGCTCCTACGGCGCCGGCCGCTACGTCCTCGACACCGCCAAGGGAGCCTGGCTGGGCACGGTGGACGGCTCGCCGACCGGGGACGTCGTGCTGGACCTGAACTTCGCCTACCACCCGTCCTGTCGGTACGACGACCGCTGGCGCTGTCCGCTCGCCGCCCCGGGCAACACGATCACCACCGCGGTGCGGGCCGGCGAGCGCCTCCCCTGACCGCTGCAGGCTCCCGTCAGAAGGCGAGTGCCATCGCCGGGTCGCGCAGGATGGCCGCGACGTCGGCCAGGAAGCGGGAGCCCTGCTCGCCGTCGACGACGCGGTGGTCGAAGCTCAGCGCGAGCGTCGTGACCCAGCGCGGCACCACCTGGTCGTCCTCGTCCACCCACGGTCGACGCTCGATGGCACCGACGGCGAGGATGCCGGACTCACCCGGGTTGAGGATGGGCGTCCCGGCATCCACCCCGAACACCCCGATGTTGGTGATCGTGAACGTACCGCCGCTCATCTGCGCGGGCTGCGTCCGACCCGCCCGCGCGGTCGCGGTGAGCTCGCCGAGCGCCTCGGCCAGACCGCGCAGCGACAGCGACTGCGCGGCGCGGATGTTGGGCACGACGAGCCCGCGCTCGGTGGCCGCCGCGATGCCCAGGTTGACGTCGTGCTTGATGACGATCTCCTGCGCCGCCTCGTCCCATGCGGCGTTCAGCTCCGGGGTGCGCCGCAGCGCCAGGCAGACGGCGCGCGCCACGACGAGCGTCGGCGAGACCTTGATGCGTTGTCCTGAGCCCCCCGAAGGGTCGCGGAACTCCCTCGCCGCCTTGAGCCGCTCGACCAGCGACATCGTCGCCGAGACGTCGAGCGTCACCCACTCCGTCACGTGCGGAGCGGTGAACGCCGAGGTCACCATCGCCTGCGCCGTCATCTTGCGGACGCCCTTGACCGGGATGCGTCGGTCCTCGCCGGGGGCGGGGCCCGGTGCAGCCACCGGCGAGTCCGTCGCGGGGGCTCCCCGCTCCCGCACGGCGATGAACGCCTCGACGTCGGCCCGCGTCACGATCGGGCCGTCGCACGGCACCTCGGCGAGGTCGACGCCGTGATCCTTGGCGCGGTGGCGCACCGGCGGCTTGGCGTGGGCGCGCTGCGGACGTGGTGCCGGCGGGACCGCGACGGCGTCCTCGTGAGCGGCCCCCTCCCCCGCGCGCGACGCCGCCACCGGGGGGGCGGCCGCCTCCGCCTGCCCGGACGCGCGCCGACGTCGGCGGCGCGTCGGGCCGGTGCGCGGCCCGTAGCCCACGAGGACGGCTTGTCGCTCGTCCGTCTCGGCCTGCCCCGTCTCGGCCGGCCCCTTCCCACCCGACACCGCCTCGGGCGGCAGGGCCGGCTCCACCCGATCGGTCCCGTCGGTGACGGCCGACGCCTCGCCGATCGCGATGATCGGCGTGCCGACCGGCACCGTGGCACCCTCCTCGACGTGGATGGCCGACACGACACCCGCGAACGGGCTCGGCAGCTCCACCACCGACTTCGCGGTCTCGATGTCGACGATCGTCTGGTTCACGGTGACCTCCTCGCCCACCGCCACGTGCCACGTGACGATCTCGGCCTCGGTCAGGCCCTCGCCCACGTCGGGCAGCTTGAACTCGCTCATGTTCTCCCCGTTCTCAGAACGCCATCGAGCGGTCGACGGCGTCGAGCACCCGGTCGAGGTCCGGCAGGAACTCCTCCTCGACCCGGCTGGGCGGATACGGCAGGTCGTACCCGGTGACGCGCAGCACCGGGGCCTCCAACGAGTGGAAGCACTCCTCCTGCACGCGGGCGGCGATCTCCGCGCCCATGCCGAGCGTCCGCGACGCCTCGTGCACCACGACGGCCCGGCCGGTGCGGCGCACCGAGGCGTGCACCGGCTCGAGGTCGAGCGGGGAGAGGGTCCGCAGGTCGATGACCTCGAGGTCGAGGCCGTCCTCGGTGGCGGCCTCGGCCGCCTCCAGACAGGTGCGGACCATCGGTCCGTAGGCGAGCAGCGTCGCGTCCGCGCCCTCGCGCACGGTGCGGGAGACGTGCAGCGGCAACGGTTCGGTGCCGATCTCCGCGGTGTCCCAGTACCGACGCTTGGGCTCCATGAACACCACCGGGTCGTCGGACTCCACGGCCTGCTGGATCATCCAGTAGGCGTCGTGCGCGTCGGACGGGGCCACGACCTTGAGCCCGGCCGTGAGCGCGAACTGAGCCTCGGGGCTCTCGGAGTGGTGCTCGACCGCACCGATGCCGCCACCGAACGGGATGCGGACGACGATGGGCATCTTCACCAGACCCCGGCTGCGGAAGTGCAGCTTGGCGACCTGGCTGACGATCTGGTCGTACGCCGGGTAGACGAAGCCGTCGAACTGGATCTCCAGCACGGGGCGGAACCCGCGGTACGCGAGGCCGACCGCCGCGCCGACGATGCCGGACTCCCCGAGCGGCGTGTCGACGACGCGACGGGGGCCGAAGTCCTTCTGCAGTCCGTCGGTGACGCGGAAGACGCCGCCGAGTGGACCGACGTCCTCGCCCATGACGAGGACCTTGTCGTCGCCCTCGAGGGCGGCCCTCAGACCGGCGTTGATCGCCTTCGCGACGCTCGACGTGGCCCCGGGGCCGGGAGTGTTGACGACGCTGCTCATGCGAGGCTCCCCTCGTAGGAGGCGCGCAGCTGGACGTACTCGTCCCTCTGCTGCGCCAGCTCGGGCGTCTGCTCGGCGTGGACGAGGGAGAAGAGCTCGGCGAGGTCCGGCTCCGGGAGCGCCTGGCAGGCGGCGCGGAGGTGCTCGCCGAGCCGCTCGGCCTCGGCCTCGAGATCGGTGAAGAACGCGTCGTCGGTGCCGACCGCACGCAGGTAGGCCTCGACGCGGGCGAGCGGGTCGCGCGCACGCCAGACCTCCACCTCGTCGGGGTCGCGGTAGCGGCCCGGGTCGTCGGACGTCGTGTGGGCACCCATCCGGTACGTGACGGCCGCGACGAGGGTCGGGCCCTCCCCCGCCCGCGCGCGGCGCAGTGCCTCGGTGGTGACGGCGTGCACGGCGAGGACGTCGTTGCCGTCCACCCGGACGCCGGGGAAGCCGAAGCCGTCGGCACGCTGCACGAGCGGCACGCGGGTCTGCCGCTCGAGCGGGACCGAGATGGCCCACTGGTTGTTCTGGCAGAAGAAGACGACCGGCGCCTGGTACGACGCGGCCCAGACGAATGCCTCGTTGACGTCGCCCTGGCTGGACGCACCGTCGCCGAAGTAGGCGATGGCGGCCCCGTCCCGCCCGACGCCGTCGTGCGCGTCCTCCCCGTCGTGGCCGACCTGGTCGTCGAGCATCAGACCCATCGCGTAGCCGGTGGCGTGCAGGGTCTGGGCGCCGATGACGATGCTGTAGAGCGCCATGCCGGTCTCGGCCGGGTCCCAGCCGCCGAGCTCGACGCCGCGGAACAGGCCGAGCAGCTTGGCCGGGTCGATGCCGCGGCACCAGGCGACGCCGTGCTCACGGTAGGTGGGGAAGGCCATGTCCGTGGCACGCAGCGCTCGGCCGGACCCGACCTGGGCGGCCTCCTGACCCTGACAGGGTGCCCACAGACCCAGCTCGCCGTGCCTCTGCAGCGCGGTGGCCTCGGTGTCGATGCGACGGACGAGGAGGAGGTCGCGGTAGAGCGCCCGGACCTGGTCGTCGTCGCCGTCGAAGACGTAGTGGTCGTGCTCGACCCTGC
>JBQGDU010000532.1:0-4069 GCA_052039245.1 Aeromicrobium sp.
GAGCCTGCTCGGCTCGCCGCCGTCCAGGAGCGGCTCGCGGCTCTGACGTCGCTGCAACGGCGGTACGGCCCCACGCTCGCCGACGTGCTCGCATGGCGCGAGGAGTCCACCGCCCGTGTGCTGACCCTGGACCACGACGACGACACGATCGCCGCCCTGGAGCAGGAGCGCGACGCCCTGCGGCCGAGACTCGAGGAGCTCGCCGCGGGGATGAGCGAGGTGCGCCGGGAGACCGCCGACCGGCTCACCACGTTGGCCGAGGCCGAGCTCGGCCAGCTGTCGATGCCTTCCGCGCGCCTGCACGTCGAGATCTCCTCCGGCGAGGAGCTGCGGCCACACGGCACCGACGACGTCGAGCTGCTCTTCGCCGCCAACAACGGTGCGCCGCCTCGACCACTCGCCAAGGGTGCCAGCGGAGGTGAGCTGTCGCGCCTCATGCTGGCACTGGAGGTGGTGCTCGCCGACCGCACCTCCGTGCCGACCCTCGTGTTCGACGAGGTGGACGCCGGCATCGGTGGACGAGCGGCGGTCGAGGTCGGTCGGCGCCTCGCCAGACTGGCCGAGCACGCTCAGGTGCTCGCGGTGACGCACCTGCCGCAGGTCGCGGCGTTCGCCGACCATCACTTCCACGTGGCCAAGGACGACGACGGCCAGGTGACCAGCAGCACCGTTCGACGTCTGGACGACTCCGAGCGGGTCGACGAGCTGGCGCGCATGCTGGCAGGCCAGGACGGCTCCGCAGCGGCTCAGGAGCACGCGCGCGAGCTGCTGGAGCTCGCCGGCCGGGCCTGAGCACGCTGCCGAGCGGGTCCTTCGCTCCGGATTCTCAGGAACGCCGCGGCGTCGCCTGCCCGGAATCACCCGGTCCGCGTGCCACGATGGCGACGATGTCACGTTGGAAGAGTCGTGCCGACAAGAGCGGCACCACGACGCAGCAGGCCGATGACCCCACCGTCAGCGGCGTCGCCAAGTTCGCCAGGCCAGGAGACAACGCGGCGAAGTCGCTGAAGTCGGGCGACATCGCCGTCGTCGACCTCCCCGATCTCGATCGCACGCAGGCCGAGGCGCTCGTCGCCCGGGACGTGCGTGTCGTGATCAATGCCGCGGCATCGAGCAGCGGGGCGTACCCCAACCTCGGGCCGCGAGTGCTCGCCGACGCGGGCGTCCTGCTCATCGACAAGGTCGGACCAGGCATCTTCTCGCGGCTGCGCAGCGGCGAGAAGGTGCAGATCCGCGACGGCAAGATCTTCAAGGGCGAGGTGCTCGTGGCCCAGGGCACGTCGCTCGACGACGCTGCCGTCTCCGCGTCCTTGGGCCAGGCCGAGCAGGGGCTCGCCACGCAGCTCGGCTCCTTGACCGCCAACGCCGCCGACCACCTCGAGCGCGAGCGGGCGATGCTGCTGGAGGGCGCCCGCGTGCCTCGGCTCCGTCCACGACTGCGCGGGCGCCCCGTGGTCGTGGTCGCGAAGAGCTATGAGTGGGAGAGCGACCTCAAGAAGATCAAGCGGTGGATGCGCGAGCACGACCCGGTGGTGGTCGCGGTCACCGATGCTGCTGACGCACTCCTCTCCCGCGGCATCACCCCCCACGTCGTCATCGGGCCCGTGGCGGACCTGTCGGATCGGGCGCTGCGCAGCGGCGCCGACGTCGTCGCCACGAGCGGCTCGGGCAAGGTGACCGGGCACGAGCGCTTCGAACGCGCGGGCGTCGACGCCCATGCGTTCGTGGCCGCCGGATCACCCTCCGACCTGGCCCTCGTGCTGGCGGGGGAGAACGAGGCCACCGTCGTCGTGCAGGCCGGTCAGCCCAAGAACCTCGTGCAGTTCCTGGAACGCGGGGCCGCCGAGGTCGCGAGCACGTTCGTGACCCGCCTACGTGCCAGCTCTCTGCTGGTCGACGCCAACGCGGTCGGTCGCCTCAGCGCGCGGGCCATGCCCATGTGGCCGATCTTCCTCCTGCTGCTGGCGGGCCTGGTGGCCCTCTTCGTCGCCGTCGGCGTCACCCCCGTCGGGCAGGAGTGGCT
This sequence comes from Aeromicrobium sp., assembly GCA_052039245.1. Lineage (GTDB taxonomy): Bacteria > Actinomycetota > Actinomycetes > Propionibacteriales > Nocardioidaceae > Aeromicrobium. The sequence continues at coordinate 2,024 of JBQGDU010000532.1, forward strand.
CGACGCGGCGGGTGAGCGCCTCACCGACCTCCGAACCTGGATCGAAGGACTCTTCTCGTGATCAGCTTCCGTTACCACCTCGTCTCCGTCGCCGCCGTCCTGCTCGCCCTGGCCGCCGGTGTCGCGCTGGGCTCCGGCCTGTTGTCGGACTCCGTCGCCTCGTCCTCGAACGACGGGAACAGCGCCGACGAAGGGCTCGTGGAGTTCGAGAACGGCTTCGCCGAGCGGACCGCCCCCGGTCTGATCGAGGGCAGCCTCGATGACCAGCAGGTCGTCGTGCTGACGTTGCCCGGCGCCCGGGCCGAGGAGGTCGAGGGCGTGACCCGCGACCTCGAACGCGCCGGGGCGACCCTCACCGGGCAGGGAGAGCTGACCGGAAAGCTCATCGACCCCGGGAACCGTCAGTTCGCCGAGAGCGTCGCCCAGGAGTCCGCCGGCGAGGTCGAGGCAGTCGGCGAGGCCGGTGACGCGTATGCGCGGATCGGTGCGGCCCTCGGTCGTGCCGTGATCGGCGAGGCTGGGGAGCCGCTCGACGACCAGGCGCAGACCATCCGCGCGGCGTTCTCCGAGGGTGATCTCGTGACCTGGAGCGAGGAGCCGTCGGACGCCGCGCGTCTGGCCGTCGTGGTGGCCGGGCCCGGCCGGGCCGGCGACACCGGTCAGTCCGTCGGAGGACTGCTCTCCGCCGTCGACGCCAGCGGTGACGGCGTCGTGCTGGCCGGCCCGTCGCGGTCGAGCCAGGACGGCGGCATGGTGTCGGCCGTCGCCGACGTGGAGGCCGCATCGCGGGTCTCGACCGTCGACGTCACGGACACCGCTGCCGGTCGCGCGGTCACGGCTCTCGCGCTCGCGCGCGCCGCGGACGGCGAGGACGGCGCGTGGGGCACCGACCGAGCGGCAGACGGCGCACTTCCGGAGTAGGGGTGCCCGTGTCGCGCGCCGGGTCGCCCCCGGTGTTGGTAGGCTGGAATCCCGTGGAGCCGCGTTGACCGACGGCCCGCATCCTCTTCGATCCGAACCACGGGAGAATCCTTGTCCGGTAGCCCCTTTTCCGGCAGTTCAGTCACCAAGCACGTCTTCGTCACCGGCGGCGTCGCATCGTCGCTCGGCAAGGGTCTCACCGCCTCCAGCCTCGGCCGCCTCCTGAAGTCTCGGGGTCTGCGGGTCACGATGCAGAAGCTCGACCCGTACCTCAACGTCGACCCCGGCACCATGAACCCGTTCCAGCACGGCGAGGTGTTCGTCACCGAGGACGGTGCCGAGACCGACCTCGACATCGGCCACTACGAGCGTTTCCTCGACGAGGATCTCGTCGGCCGCGCGAACGTCACCACGGGACAGGTCTACTCCGACGTCATCGCGCGCGAGCGCCGCGGCGACTACCTCGGCGACACGGTCCAGGTCATCCCGCACATCACGAACGAGATCAAGGACCGCATGCTCTCCATGGGCGGTCCCGACGTCGACGTCGTCATCCACGAGATCGGCGGCACGGTCGGCGACATCGAGAGCCAGCCGTTCCTGGAGTCGGCTCGTCAGGTGCGTCACGAGATCGGCCGCGGCAACGCGTTCTTCCTGCACGTCTCGCTCGTGCCCTACCTCGCACCCTCCGGCGAGCTCAAGACCAAGCCCACCCAGCACTCCGTGGCGGCCCTGCGCTCCATCGGCATCCAGCCCGACGCGATCGTCTGCCGATCCGATCGAGACATCCCCGAGAGCGTCAAGCGCAAGATCTCGCTCATGTGCGACGTCGACACCGAAGCGGTCGTCACGGCGAGCGACGCGCCGTCGATCTACGACATCCCGAAGGTCGTGCACCGCGAGGGTCTGGACGCCTACGTGGTGCGTCGGCTCGACCTGCCGTTCCGCGACGTCGACTGGACCGAGTGGGACGAGCTCCTGCGTCGCGTGCACCAGCCGTCGGACGAGATCACGATCGCGCTCGTCGGGAAGTACATCGACCTCCCGGACGCCTACCGGTCGGTGGGCGAGGCGTTGCGTGCTGGAGGCTTCGCGCACGAGGCCAAGGTCCGGCTGGTCTGGGTC
>JBQGDU010000533.1:0-7161 GCA_052039245.1 Aeromicrobium sp.
TGTACAGCGACGGCACCGGCGGTCTGGCCGCCGCAGAGCAGCTGCACGGCAAGGAGATGAGCTACAACAACTACGTCGACACCGACGCAGCGTGGCGTGCCGCCTACGACCACGAGGAGCCGGCGGTCGCGATCATCAAGCACGCCAACCCCTGTGGCATCGCGATCGGTACGGACATCGCGCAGGCGCACGCCCGAGCCCACGCGTGCGACCCGGTCTCCGCCTTCGGTGGCGTGATCGCGGCCAACCGTCCGGTGAGCGTCGCGATGGCCGAGCAGGTGGCCGAGGTCTTCACCGAGGTGGTCGTGGCCCCCGACTTCGAGCCCGGCGCCGTGGAGCTCCTGCAGGGCAAGAAGAACATCCGGATCCAGCGCTGCGAGGAGACCCATCGCGACCCCTTCGAGTACCGCGGGATCTCCGGCGGCGAGCTCGCTCAGCAGCGCGACCTCGTCGACGCACCCGGGGACGACCCGGCCGAGTGGATGCTCGTCGCCGGCGACGCGGTGGACGAGGACACGCTGGCCGACCTCGCCTTCGCCTGGCGCTCCGTCCGGGCAGTCAAGTCCAACGCGATCCTCCTCGCCTCCGAGGGCGCATCGGTGGGCATCGGCATGGGGCAGGTCAACCGGGTCGACTCCTGCCGCCTCGCGGTCGAACGGGCCGGCGAGGACCGGGCCCGCGGCGCCGTGGCGGCCTCGGACGCGTTCTTCCCGTTCGCCGACGGCCCGCAGATCCTCATCGACGCGGGGGTCAGGGCCATCGTCCAACCGGGTGGATCGGTGCGTGATGAGGAGACCGTCCGGGCCGTCGAGGCGGCGGGCCTGACGATGTACACCACCGGGACGCGGCACTTCTTCCACTGACGCCACCAGTCCGGCTCCACGCGCACGTCGCGCGGTGCCGGACTCGGGCATCCTGCTGATCTCCCGGGGGTCCTGCGGGTCAGTGAACCCTCCAGGGGCGGGGACGGTGACCGGTCACACTGTGTGGCCGGTCGCGCCGGCGATGACGCGGTCGACGGCGCTGCGGCCCTGCAGGTGCGCGCCGACGAGGTCGCGCAGGGACTCGCTGAGCATGCGCGCCTCCTCGGCCTCGGTGTACTGCCCGGTCTGCCGGCGCAGGGCGGTGCCGGCCACGAGCGCCAGCATCCCGGGCACGACGCGCTCGGCATCGGGCACGCCGAGCCCCGTGAGCCAGCGGACGGCCAGCTGCTCGACTCCTTCGAGGGCTTCACGCGCCTCGTCGCGCAGCGCGTCGTCGCGCGAGACCGCCAGCAGGATCGCGAGCTCGCGTCCCGCGACCTCCGGTCCTCGGGCGGTGAAGATCCGGCCGATGACGGTGGTGGCGGTCGCGATCGGGATCGGGGTCCGTCCCGCCGGTGTCGAGTCGAGACCGGCGAGGAGGTCGAGCTCACTGCGCCACTGGGTGACGTGGTCCGACAGTGCCGCGCGCAGCAGCTCCTCGATGGACTCGAAGTAGTAGGTGGTGCTGGCGGAAGGAAGTCCGGCCCGGGACGCGACGGCCCGATGGGTAACGGCTCGCGATCCTCCCTCGGCGAACAGGTCGATCGCGGCGACGAGCAGCGCCTCGCGGCGGCGCCGGCTGCGCTCCTGGCTGAGCTGAGCCCGGTCGGCCATCGTCTCCTCCTGCGGTGAAGCTGTACGTTCGCCCCAGTGTGGCCCGCCGCAGGCGGCGCTGCGCGACGGTGCGCGCCGTGTCGCCCCGGGAGCCGGGGGTCGTTCGCCGTCGTGACAGACTTCTGGGCGTGACGGCGCAGATCCTCGACGGCAAGGCCACCGCGGCAGCGATCAAGACCGACCTCACGGAACGTGTGTCGCGCTTGCGCGAGCAGGGCATGGTCCCAGGACTCGGCACGATCCTGGTGGGCGACGACCCGGGCAGCCAGTGGTACGTCGCGGCCAAGCACCGGGACTGCGCGGAGGTGGGTCTGGAGTCCATCCGCATCGACCTGCCGGCGACGGCCACGCAGGCCGAGGTCGAGGCCGCCGTCGACCAGCTCAACGCCGATCCTGCGTGCACGCTCTACATCGTGCAGCTCCCGCTGCCCAAGGGTCTGGACGAGAACGCCGTCATCGGCCGCATCGACCCGGCCAAGGACGCTGACGGCCTGCACCCGATGAATCTCGGATGGTTGGTGCTCGGCCGTGAGGCGCCCCTGCCGTGCACACCACGAGGGATCGTCGAGCTGCTGCGGCGCCACGACGTCGAGATCGCGGGCTCCCACGTCGTGGTCGTGGGCCGTGGCGTGACGGTCGGCCGACCACTCGGACTGCTCCTGACGCGGCGCACGGAGAACGCCACCGTGACCCTGTGCCACACCGGCACGCGTGATCTCGCCGCTGAGGTCTCCCGCGCGGACATCGTGGTGGCCGCCGCCGGTGTCCCGGGGATCATCACGGCTGACATGGTCAAGCCGGGGGCGGCATTGCTGGACGTCGGGGTCAGCCGCGACGAGGCGGGCAAGATCGTGGGCGATCTCGCTCCCGACGTGTACGACGTCGCCGGCTGGGTGGCGCCGAACCCCGGTGGCGTGGGCCCCATGACACGCGCGATGTTGCTCAGCAACGTCGTCGACGAGGCCGAGAAGCGCGTCGGGTCGTGAGGCCACTGGTCCCGCGCAGCCGCGGGTCACAGATCTATCTCGGCCTCCTGGTCGGGGTGGCGGTGGGTCTGGTCCTGGTGGCCGTGGGGTCGTGGCGGTCCGGGGTGCTGGTCGTCGGTGCCTCGTTCCTCGTCGGCTCACTGGCGCGGGCCGTCGTGCCACGTCACCACGTCGGGATGCTGCGGGTGCGTGGCAAGGTCTTCGACATCTTCTGGATGACGACGCTCGGGGCGAGCCTGGTGGTGCTGAGCATCGTCGTGCCGCCCGGCCCGCCGGCCTGAGGCAGGGGAGGGCCCGCCGGCCTGAGGCAGGGGAGGGTCCGCCGGCCTGAGGCAGGGGAGGGCCCGCCGGCCTGAGGCATTGTGCTGCGCGGAGGCCTGCTGTGGACCTAACCTCCGTTCATGAGACGACTCGTGGTGGCTGGGGCCACCGTGGCTGCCCTGGTGTGGAGTGGGACGGCCGCCGTGGCCGACGACGGCGCGCAGGAGCCAGGGGGTCCGGCCGCCTCACCCTCGCCTTCCGCCTCACCCTCGCCCTCCGCGTCCCCCTCGGTCTCTCCGTCGCCTTCGGCCTCTGCCTCACCGAGCCCGTCCCCGTCGGCGACCCCGAGCCCGAGCCCGAAGCCGAAGCCGAAGCCCAAGCCGAAGTACGTCAAGAAGACCATCACCCTCGGCACGACGGTCAAAGGCCGCAAGATCCGTGCCAGCTACAAGGGCTATGAGAACGCGAAGCACGTCGTCGTGGTGCTGGGTCAGATGCACGGTGACGAGCCGGCAGGTCCGCGGGTGGTCAAGCGGATGGTTCAGAAGGTGCGCGTCGGCGAGGGCAAGGGCGTGTGGTTCATCCCGACGATGAACCCCGACGGCGCTGCGCGCGGCACCCGCACCAACGCGCGTGGCGTCGACCTCAACCGCAACTGGCCGACGAGCGGCTGGACCTCCAAGGGGAAGGGCACCCGCACGTGGGGTGGTTCGGCTCCGAAGAGCGAGCGCGAGACCCGGGCGGTGCTGAAGTTCATCAAGGCCAAGAAGCCTGACTACATCGCCTCGATCCACCAGCCGTACGGTGTCATCGCGAAGACGGGGCGGGACAAGGCGTGGGAGCGGCGACTCTCCAAGGCGCTGTTCCTGCCCATCCGCACGGTGGGCGTCGGCACGCCGAGCAAGAAGGTGAGCCCGACGCTGACCGGTTTCTACAACCGGTTCTACAGCAGGCACGGGACGGCGACGACGATCGAGCTGCGCAGCAAGGTCTCGTCCGCCTACGTCCGCAAGCACGCGGCGCCCGGCATCCTGCGCGCGGCCAAGGCGCTGTGACGTCGTCGCGGTGACGCCGCGCGGAGCAAGCGTCGGACGTCGCCGCCTCGCCGCCCTCGGACGTGACGAGCCCCCGCCACGACGTGGTGACGGGGGCCCGTGCGAGGGCGGCGCTTCCCTACCTTGCCAGGACGGCACCTGCGGCCCGCTCGCTCGAACGGCGCCCCTCTCCGCGGAATCTCCTAGATGAGGCCGAGCTCCTTGACGGCGTCGCGCTCCTCGACGAGCTCGGCGGCCGTGGCGTCCATCTTGGTGCGGCTGAAGTCGTCGATCTCCAGTCCCTGGACGATCTGCCAGTCGCCGTTCTTCGTGGTGACGGGGTAGGAGTAGATCAGGCCCTCGGGGATGCCGTAGGAGCCGTCGGAGACGACGGCCATGGAGGCCCAGTCTCCTTCGGGGGTGCCGGTCAGCCAGTCGCGTGCGGCGTCGATCGTGGCCGAGGCAGCGGATGCGGCGGAGGACGCACCGCGCGCCTCGATGATCGCGGCGCCGCGCTTGGCGACCGTCGGGATGAAGTCGTCCTCGATCCACTGCTGGTCGTCCACGACCTCGGCGGCGTTCCGGCCGCCGATCTCGGCGTGGAAGACGTCCGGGTACTGGGTGGCGGAGTGGTTGCCCCAGATGGTCAGCTTGGAGATGTCGGTGACCTTCGAGCCGGTCTTGGTGGCCAGCTGGCTGAGTGCGCGGTTGTGGTCCAGGCGGGTCAGGGCGCTGAAGCGCTCCTGCGGGATGTCCGGCGCGTTGCTCATCGCGATGAGGGCGTTGGTGTTGGCCGGGTTGCCGGTGACCCCGATGCGGACGTCGTCGGCGGCCACCTCGTTGAGGGCCTTGCCCTGGGCGGTGAAGATGGCGCCGTTGGCCTCGAGCAGGTCGCCGCGCTCCATGCCCTTGGTGCGCGGACGAGCGCCGACGAGCAGTGCGAGGTTGGCACCGTCGAAGATGGTGTTGGCGTCGTCGCCGATCTCGACGGAGTCGAGAGTGCCGAACGCCCAGTCGTCGAGCTCCATCACGACGCCCTCGAGCGCCTTGAGCGCGGGCGTGATCTCGAGGAGTCGCAGCTGGACGGGGGTGTCCGGTCCGAGCAGCGCACCACTCGCGATGCGGAAGAGCAGGCTGTAGCCGATCTGGCCGGCGGCGCCGGTGACGGCGACCTTGACGGGGGTGGTCACGACGAAGAACTCCTTGGTTTGCCGGTGGGTTCGTCCCGAAAGTACCGCAGGCGCACCGCTCGCGGGACCGCGGCCCGGGTGGGGTGACCACCCGGGCCGGGGCGTGGTCAGCGGGCGTGCGTATCGACCTCGACCGTCGATCCCTCGGCTTCGGCCTTCGCGTCCTCGGGATCACCGCCGGGGTTGTCGCCGCCCTGTCCGGCACGGACGGCGGCCTCGATGCGCCGGCCGGTGTCGGCGTCGACGTTCTTCCAGTAGTCGAAGGCGCGCTCCAGCACATCGCCCTGGACACCGCCGAGCAGGTGGCCGGCGACGGTCTGCACGAACTCCTCGCGCTGCGCGTCGTCCCAGACCTCGCGGACGAGCGTGCCGGCCTGGCCGAAGTCGTCGTCGGCCTCGCGCAGCGTGTACGCCTGACGCATCATGTCGCCGTCGGTCTCCCAGCCGTCCTCGGCGACCCCGGTCTCGTCGCTGTAGCCACGTCCCTCGGAGTTGGGGGCGTACTTCGCGGCGTCACCGGAGTGGTCGTAGGCCATGGGGCCGTCGAAGGTGTAGGTGTTCTGGTGCTGGACGTTCTTGGGTCGGTTGACCGGGAGCTGGTGGTAGTTCGGCCCGATCCGGTAGCGCTGGGTGTCGGAGTAGGAGAACACGCGGCCGAGCAGCATCTTGTCCGGGCTGAAGCCGATGCCCGGGACGACGGCCGACGGCTCGAAGGCCGCCTGCTCGATCTCGGCGAAGAAGTTCTCCGGGTTCCGATCCAGCGTCATCGTGCCGACCTTGACGAGCGGGTAGTCCTCGTGCGGCCAGATCTTGGTGAGGTCGAAGGGGTTGTACCGGTAGGTCTTGGCGTCCTCGTACGGCATCAGCTGCACGGACAGCGTCCAGCTCGGGAAGTTCCCGGCCTCGATCGACTCGTAGAGGTCACGCCGGTGGAAGTCGGCGTCCTGGCCGGCGATCTTCTCCGCGTCGGTGCCGTTCAGCCCTTCGACGCCCTGGTCGCTGTGGAAGTGGTACTTGACCCAGTGCTTCTCGCCGGCGGCGTTGATCCACAAGAAGGTGTGGGAGCCGTACCCGTTCATGTGACGCCAGGTCCTCGGGATGCCGCGATCGCCCATCAGGTAGGTGACCTGGTGCGCCGACTCGGGGTTGAGGCTCCAGAAGTCCAACTGCATGTGGTTGTCGCGCAGACCACTGCCGCCACGCCGCTTCTGGCTGCGGATGAAGTGCTGGAACTTCATCGTGTCGCGCACGAAGAAGATCGGGGTGTTGTTGCCGACGAGACTGTAGTTGCCCTCGGTGGTGTAGAACTTCAGCGCGAAGCCGCGCGGGTCGCGCCAGGTGTCGGGGGAGCCCTGCTCGCCGGCGACGGTGGAGAAGCGGGCCAGCATCTCGGTCTCGACGCCTGGCTGGAAGAGGGCGGCCTTCGTGTAGGCGCTGACGTCCTCGGTGGTCACGAACGTGCCGAAGGCGCCGGAGCCCTTGGCGTGCACGTTGCGCTCCGGCACCCGTTCGCGGTTGAAGTGGGCCATCTGCTCGATGAGATGGCGGTCGTGCAGCAGGATCGGACCGTCGGGCCCCACGGTGAGGCTGTTGCGGTCGGAGACTGCAGGGGAGCCGGTCATCGTCGTCGACCCCTGCTGCGCCTCAGGGGTGGGCGACGTCGCGATGGACGTGCCGTCGTTCGGCTGGGGGACGGACTGGGTCATGACGACTCCTTCTCGACGCGGTGTGTGGGGCTTCCTCCACGTTCACACCGAGTCACCGCCTCCGCATCCCGGGACGGTGCGGTGCCGTTCGCCAGGGGGTGACGGGAGGCGATATCTTGACCTCAAGAGATTTTCGGCGACGACGAGGAGCAGGCCGCATGGCCAAGATCATCTACACGCACACCGACGAGGCGCCGCTGCTGGCGACCTACTCCTTCCTGCCGGTCATCGAGGCGTACGCCTCCACCGCCGGTGTCGACGTCGAGACGAGGGACATCTCGCTGGCGGGACGCATCGTCGCGCAGTTCCCGGAGCGTCTCACCGCCGAGCAGAGGGTCGACGACGCC